>NZ_JCAFTG010000008.1:0-241473 GCF_059370035.1 Stenotrophomonas sp. YJH_SMC_37 | reverse complement strand
TATCGACGTTAAGGTGCGGGATGGGGATCGCTCGGCTCGTCTGTCGGCTGCTATCCGCAGATATCATGTTGACGGTCCCTCCACCCTGGCTCCTACATACCGCGTAGGAGCCGGGAGGAACATACAAGCCATGCTCGGCTCCGAGCGAGCGCAGCGAAGCTATCCGCTTTTGATCTTCTCTTTCTTTTCCGTGGCGGACGCGCACGGAAACTGTCCGTGGCCGGGCGGGATGGGTTTGAGGGGGTGTCCGCGGCATGGGTCCGAGGCATGCCTCGGGCGGGTTGGGCAGGACGCCCAACCCTGGTCTTGCCGTGCGCGCAGGACAGCGCACACGAGCAAGCCGCGGCCAAGCCTCCACGGACGGATTCACGGCGTCCCCCGCAAACCCATCCCGCCCGGCCAACCCCATGATCGACGAACGCCGCCCACCACGAGGGGCTGCGCCGTTGGCTGGAAACCTAGATCGGCGCCAGCGCGGTAAACGGTGCCCACGGCAGGTTGCGCAGCAGCGCATACCCAGGCAGCACCCAGAGCCAGAACACAGGATTGGCCAGCACCCGCATGAGCGGGTCGAGCAGGCGTGGGCGGATGCCGGCGATGTTCAGCAGCATCAGCAACAGGAACGGCAGGCTGATGACCAGCAGCGGGTTCATCGCCATCGCGCCGGGCAGGTCGAAGTGGACCAGCGAATAGAGGCAGCGCGTGCTGCCACATCCCGGGCAGTACAGGCCCGTCAGCGCGTACAGCGGGCAGCTCGGCAAGGGATTGCCGGCGACATACGGATTGACGTTGCGCAGGACCACCGTGGCGCCCGCGGCCAGGCCGGCGGAAACCAGCAGCGGCGCCCAGCGGGCGAACCGGGAACGAGCAGGAAGCGCGGACATGCAACAACGGATCCGGCGCAGGCGCCGGATCCGTCCAGGCGTATCAGTAGCCGCTGTTGCTCATCGCGCCCATGCCGCCGAGCACAACGAAGAACAGCACGTACAGCACGACCACGACGGCCCAGGCGATGGCCGACCAGATGGCCCACTTCTTGGCCTTGGCGGCGGAGTCCTGGGCGCCGGCAATGTCGCCAGCGGCCAGCTTGCCGTTGACCTGGGCGGCATAGACGATCGACACGATGCCGGCCGGCAGGCAGCAGAACAGGGTGGTCAGGATCGCCCAGACCAGGTTGTTCGGGACCTGCGGAGTGGCGGTATTCATGGGTTCAAGCTCCTTGATGGGTGGTGGTGGTAGATCATTGGTCGGAAAGAGCGCCCAGCACGGCCAAGCCGCCGAACAGCCCGAACCACAACAGCAACAGGACCGGCAGGGCCACGGCCGAAGCCACCGCCCACCAGCCCGCCTTGCGCGACGCACTGTAGGCCCCCGGCAGGTCGCCGGCCGCGCGGCGGCCATCGACCTGGGAGGCATAGACGATCGACACCACGCCCAACGGGAGGCAGCAGAACAGCGTCGTCAGGATCGCCCAGACCAGATGGTTGGGGATGTAGACCGGACGGCTGAGCGGTGGTGGTTGATTCAAAGCAAGACTCCATTCCTTGGTGGCCAGCCGTGATGTATCGGCCGGACCTCCCCCCTGTGGGTGCGTAATCTACCGCAACCGACGTTGCATGTATGCGTTTACAGTCACGACATGTCGCGTACGTCACCGGACGGTGGCCTATGCGGGGGAGGCTGCCGGGCCCGCTTGGCGGGCCGGGTCCGTCAGGCGTGATCGCCGCGCAGTGCCCGCACCTGGGCCTCCAGCACCGGGGCGCTGGTGCTGTGGCCATCCACGGCCGGCGCCGCGACCACTTCGACGGTGGCACGGAAACGGCGCGGCACCCGCATGCGGCCCAGGCGGCTGTCGCGCCGGCTCCACATGCTCGACCACATGCCGCGCAGGGCCATCGGCACCACCGGCACCGGCCGCCGTTGGAGGATCTTCTCAACGCCCGACTTGAACGGGGCCATCGCACCATCCCTGGTCAGCGCACCTTCCGGGAAGATGCAGACCAGCTCACCTTCGGCCAACGCGGCGTCAATCTCGTCGAACGCCCGCTGCATCAGTGCCGGGTCTTCGCGCGCACCGGCGATCGGGATTGCCTTGGCGGTCCGGAAGATCCAGCGCATTACCGGGATGTTGAAGATCCTGTAGTACATGACGAAGCGCACCGGGCGCGGAATCGTCGCCGACAGGATCAGCGCGTCCATGTAGCTGACGTGGTTGCAGACCAGCAGCGCGGCGCCTTCGTCGGGCACGTTGGCCTCGATGCCGTGCGGGCGCAGCCGGTACAGGGTGCGCACCATCAGCCAGCTGAGGAAGCGCATCAGGAATTCGGGGACGATGGTGAAGATGTAGATCGCCACCAGCGCGTTGGCGATGGCCAGCGCCAGGAACTGCTGCGGAATGGTCCAGTGCAGCAGCGTGTGCGCGGCCAGCGACAGCAACGCCGCAGCGACGATGAAGCCCGAGTTCTGGATGTTCAGTGCGGCGAACACGCGCGACATCTGTGCCTTCGGCGTGCGGCTCTGGATCAGTGCGAACAGTGGCACCACGAAGATGCCGGTGAACAGGCCGATGCCGATCAGGTCGATGACGATGCGGATGCTGCCGGGCTGCTGCAGGAACGGACCAATGGTCAGCCCGTGCACGGTCGCTTCGCCGCTGCGGGCGAAGTACAGGTCGAGCAGGAAGGCGGTCATGCCGAACGCACCCAGCGGCACCAGGCCGATTTCCACCGTGCGTGCCGACAGCTTCTCGCACAGCAGCGAGCCGACGCCGGTGCCGACCGAGAACAGGGCCAGCGCAAAGATGTACAGGGTCGGCTCGCCGCCCAGGTTGGTCACCGCGTAGGCCGGTAGCTGCGAGGTCAGCACGGTGCCAACGAACCAGAACCAGGACACGCCCAGGATCGAGTTGCGCACGGCCTTCTGCTGGCGCGCCATGCGCAGTACCGCCAGCGATTCCGGCAACGGGTTCCAGTTGATCTTCAGGGTCGGGTCGCCTGCATCGACCCTGGGAATCAGGCGCGCGGCGATGTTGCCGCAGATCGCCAGGGCGATGATCGCGCACGCAGCCACCACCGTACCGTGGCTGCCGGCCACGGTGAACACCAGGCCGCCGACGATCATGCCGGAGAGGATCGACATCGAGGTCCCCATCTCGACCAGGCCGTTGCCGCCGGTCAGTTCCTCGGGCCTGAGCACCGACGGCAGCACCGAATACTTCACCGGGCCGAACAGGGTGGACTGCATGCCGGTACAGAACAGCGCGACCAGCAGCACCGGCAGGCTCTGGGTGAGGAAGCCGGTGGCCGCCAGCGACATGATCACGATCTCCATGGTGGTGGTGATCACGATCAGCCGCGATTTTTCCAGTTTGTCGGCGATCTGCCCGGCCAGCGCCGAGAACAGGAAATACGGCAGGATGAAGATGGCCGGTGCCAGGGTGGCGTACAACCCCAGTTCTTCCTCCGGCACGGCCATGAACAGCAACATGCTGATGATCGCCTGCCGGTACACGTTGTCGTTGAACGCACCGAGCGCCTGTACGACGAAGAACGGCAGGAAACGGCGCTGGCGCAGCAGGGCGAACTGGTTGTGACCGGACATGGAGCCTCCTTGACCGGCGCAGCCTAGCATTCCTGCCCATCCGCTGTGGGTGCGGACCTGCGGGTGCGGACCGCTGGTCCGCACACCTGCCAGCACCCTCAGACGATATCGTCGACCACGCCGCCGTCCACGCGCAGCGCTGCCCCGGAAGTCGCCGAGGCCTGTGGCGAGGCCAGGTACACCACCATGTTGGCCACTTCCTCGACCGTAGCGGTGCGCTGGATCACCGAAGACGGCCGGTGCGCCATCACGAACTCGCGGCCGATCTGTTCCAGCGGCTTGCCGCTGCGCTGGCGTTCATCCTCGAACATCGCGGCGAAGCCATCGGACAGGGTCGGGCCAGGCAGCACTGCGTTGACGGTGACGCCACTGCCGGCCACGCGCTTGGCCAGGCCGCGTGACAGTGACAGCTGCGCGGTCTTGCTGACCCCGTAATGGATCATGTCGGCCGGAATGTTGCGCGCCGATTCGGACGAGATGAACAGCACGCGGCCCCAGCCGGCATCGACCATCGCCGGCAGCAGTGCCCGCGACAGGCGCACACCGGACATCACGTTGGTCTGCCAGTAACGCTCCCAGGTGGCATCTTCGGTCTCGAAGAAGTCCTCGGGGCCGAAGACGCCGGCGTTGTTGACCAGGATGTCGACCTTGGGCAGGCCGGCCAGCAGCGTATCGACGCCGGCCGCATCGGAGAGATCGGCGGCCACGCCGATCACCTCGGCACCCGGAACGGTAGCGAGCAGGCGCTGGCGGGCGCGTTCGAGACTGTCGGTGCTGCGGCCGTTGAGAATGACCCGCGCACCCGCCGCGGCAAGACCCTGGGCGATCGCCAGGCCGATGCCGGCGGTGGAGGCGGTGACCAGCGCGGTGCGGCCGGCGAGTTCGATCTTCATGGGGGATTCCAGTACCAGGGGATCACCCAGTATCCGCGCGGGAACGTGATCGGGATGCATCGCAAGGCGCAACACACGGTTGCACACGGCGCAGTAGATCCACGCCACGCGCGGACGGGATGTCCGACCAGCGACAAGGAATCAGGTCAGGTTGGTCACTGCCTCATTGGCCGCTGCACGCACCTTCGGCAGCATCCGCAGCA
This sequence comes from Stenotrophomonas sp. YJH_SMC_37, assembly GCF_059370035.1. Lineage (NCBI taxonomy): Bacteria > Pseudomonadati > Pseudomonadota > Gammaproteobacteria > Lysobacterales > Lysobacteraceae > Stenotrophomonas > Stenotrophomonas sp. YJH_SMC_37. Next base: position 236,777 of record NZ_JCAFTG010000008.1, on the reverse strand, counting down.
CCAGCGCCATCTGGGTACGGATCAGCTGCAGTTTCGGCGGCATCGCCTCGTCGATCTGCTCCAGCTCGGCGGCCACCGCGCGGTCTGAGTCGTTGTCATCTTCCGCAACGGGTTGCCGCGCGGTCAGCGCCGTCGCCAGCTGCTGAAGTGCCTTGCGCACGCGATCGCCCGCGGCCAGCGCCAGTGGATCGCCAGCATAGCTGTCCACCTGGTCGCGGTGCGCACCCAGCGCCGACAGATGCCCCAGCAGCGTGTTGGACAGCGCCAGGAAGCGGAAGCCGGCATCCAGATTGCGGCGCACATGGCCGGGTTCGCGCAGCATGTTCGACAATGCGGTGGACAGCGCGGCGTCGGCGTTGTGCATGTCGCGGCGGGCGATGCGGTAGGCCAGGTCATCGCGCATGCCGCTGCGGTACTGGCCCAGCACCGAATCCAGGTAGCGAGCCGCAGTATCCAGCACGCGTGCCAGGACGAGATGCAGCTGCCGGCCCTGCCAGTCGGGCAGGATCAGGAATGCGGCGACGGCGGCGATCGCGCAGCCCAGCAGCGTATCGACCATGCGCGGCACGATCAGCACGAAGCCGTCGCCGATAAGGTTGAAGCAGGTCAGCGCCATCACCGTGATCGCCGCCGATGCCACCAGGTAGCGATCGGTACGGGTGAAGAAGAACAGCAGCGCCGACAGCAGTGCGATCAGCAGCTGCACGTGCAGCTGTGGGAACAGCTGCAACAGCGCCCAGGTCAGTACCAGGCCGGCCACGGTGCCGACGATGCGTTGCGCCAGGCGCTGGCGGGTGGCACCGAAGTTGGGGCGGCACACGAACACGATGGTCAGCAGCACCCACGAGCCGTTCTGTGCATTGAACAGGCGTATCGCGGCAAAGCCGGCGATCAGCGCCAGCGCCATGCGCAGGCCATGGCGGAATAGCACCGAGCCGGGCGTGAGCTGCTGGCGGATGCGCACGCCCATCTCGCGCAACGTGTGCGGGTTGCTGTCGCGCAGGCGGGTGTCGACGTTGTCCAGACTGGCCTCGGAGCGCTCCGCGTCCAGCAGGCGGCGCTCGATGCTGCGCAGGTTGTGCACCAGCAGGTCCAGAGAACCAAGCAGGCGCTGCCACTGCGGGCGCTGCTGGTCACGCAGGTAGGCCAGCGCATCGGCCAGATCGCGTCCGGCCTGCTGGTTGCTTTCGCCATACACGAACGGACGGCGCAGGCGGATCGCTTCGCCCAGGCGCGCGCAGGCCTGGCCCTGCAGGTCGAGCAGGCGCTGGCAGCGGTACAGCACATCGCTGTGGAAGAAGGCGTCGACCAGCGCGCCATAGGGGTAGTGCGAGGAACTGGCGCGCTCGTGGAAATCCTGTGCCATGTAATAGAGACGCAGGTACAGGCCGGAGTTCACGCCCGGCCGCCCGGAACGGCCGAAGCGGGCCAGGATCGCGGTCTTGGCCTCGTTCAACGCACCGACCACACGCCGGTTCTGTTCGGCCAGGTCGAGTTGGCGACGTTGCAGGTCTGCTTCCCTCACCGGCTCGAACAGCGCGGCCTTCAGCTGCAGGTAGCGGCCCAGTTCCTGATACAGCCGCGCCACGCGTTCGCGCACCGGACGGTTGGCGAACAGCGCGGTCCACAGGATCGACAGCAGGCCATACCAGACCGCACCGGCCAGCAGGTGGCTGACCGCGTCCAGCGCGCTGTGCAGGTCGCCGGCGCCATGCTGCTCCAGGCCGATCATGGTGTAGATCGCCAGCGTCACCGTCGCCTGGGCGATCGACGCATAGCGCTCGCCGAGCGCACCAAGCAGGGTCAGGCCGAAGGTGGACAGCGCCAGCGCGCCAATGAAGATCCACGGCCACGGGAACAGCCAGATCACCGATGCTGCGGCAAGGCAGAAACACAGCAGCGACAGCAGTACCGCCTTGGTGCGGCCCCACCAGTTGTCGTCGGTCTCGGCGATGGCGCTGGCGATGATGCCGAGAAACACGCCGGGCAGGGCGGTGAGCGCGTCCAGCTGCCAGCACACGGCAAGCGCTGCGGCCAGGGCGATGAACACCCGCAGGCCATAGCTGGCCTTCTCGTGGGCCCACAGGCGGCTGAGGCGGGATTGGCGGGCGGACATGCAGGCTCGGTGGAAGGGTCTTCCACCATTATTGCGGGCTGCGCGTGAAATATGGAGTGCGGACCAACGGTCCGCACCCACGGTGCTGCCGGACCCTACATGTCGAACCGCACGCTCACCGCGAACGTACGCGGCAGGCCGGCGCCAGCGTTGGACCAGTACTTCCGGTTGGCCAGGTTCTCGACGCTGGCACGCAGGGTCACCGGGTGGCCCGAGGCAAGCAGCCGGTAGCCGACGCCGGCATTCACCAGCGTGTAGTCGGGCAGCTTCAGGGTGTTGTCGGCGTCGTACCAGACATCGCCGTAGTAGCGCACGGCCGCATACGTTTCCAGGCCGTCCACCCACGGCAGCTGGTAGGTGGCATGCATGACGCCGCTCCAGCGCGCGGCACCGGCGGTACGGTTGCCTTCCTGTGCGGCGCTGGCCGGCGACAGCCTGTCGTAGGTCGGGTCCAGCCAGGTGACGCCACCGCCGACCTCCAGGGCATCGTTGAGGTGCAGGTCGGCACTGGCTTCGATGCCTTCGTACAGCGTGATGCCGTCCTGCACCAGGCGCTTGCCGGCAGGCGTGAGCTCATCGATGTTGGCGCCACGCTCCAGCCGGAACGCCGCCAGGTTCGCATTCCAGCGTGCCCCCTCGACCTTCGCGCCGATCTCGTACTGCGTGCTGATGGTCGGGTCGAGCACGTCGCCGGCGTTGACGTAGCTGTTGCCCACGCGGCTGCCCGCTTCCAGCGATTCGATGTAGCTGGCGTAGAGGGTGACGGCATCGCGGGGCTTGAACATCACCGCGTAGGTCGGTGTGACCGGGTAGGTGTGGTAGCGGCCCCTGGTCTCGTAGTCGTTGTAACGCCAGCCCGCCAGCACCGACCAGCCGCCACCGAGGTTCACCGTATCGCTTGCGAACACGGCCTGCTGCACGGTCTCGTCGCCGCGGGTCATCACCCGTGAACCGACGGCGTCATGACGGAGGGCGGGGCGCTGGTACAGGTTGCCGCGGCCGATCAGGTTCCATTCGTAGGGGCGGTCCCATCCCAGCCCGGTCTGGTGGCTGATGCCCGCCACCACCTGATGCTGCAGCGGGCCGGTGCGGAAGCTGCCCTGCAGCATCGCCTGGGCCAGCTTCCACTCGCTCTTTCCGCCCAGTTCGTAGACGTTGACGTCATAGTCGCCGTTGGGATTGTCGATGTAGGCGAAGATCTTGTTGACGTCGTTCCACGAGGTGGTGACGCCGTAACTCAGGCTGGCTTTCCAGTCGCTGTTGATCTGCCAGTTCAAGCCGGTCGACAGCAGGCTGGATCGGGTGTCGTAGTAGGTGCCGGGCACGCTGTTGTCGGTATCCCCGGCAATCGGTCGCGGCAGCGATGTCAGGCCACGGAAGTAGTACTGCGGCGATTCTTCGCGCAGATCGCGTGACTGGAATACGCCGTCGAAGGTCCAGGTCAGTACATCGCTCAGGCGGGCATCCAGCGAGAGTGCGCCAACCTTGCGATCGACGTACCCACCATTGAAGGTCTCGCCCTTTTCCTGGAAGGCGTTGAAACGGTAGCCGAACATCTGCTCGTTGCCGAAACGTCCGCCAACGTCGATGCCGCCGCTGACGATGCCCTGTTCACGCCAACCCAGCTGGGCGGAGAAGGTGGGCGTGTCCGTCGGCTTCTTGGTGATGTAGTTGACGATGCCGCCGGGTGCACCGAACCCGTACAGGAAGCCGCCCGGGCCTTTCAGCAGATCGACCTGTTCCATCACTTCCAGCGGCCATTCGGTACCCCAGGAAGAGACCTGCAGGCCATTGACGCGATAGCTGTCAAAATTCAGTTCGATACCGCGATTGCGGATGGGTGAGCTCCAGCCGCTGGCGTAGGCGCTGACCTGGGTGGTGACCGAAGGGTCGAGCAGGAAGGCTTCGCCCAGCGAGACCACCTGGCGCTGCTCGATCTGCTCGCGGCCAACAGCGGTGATCGCAAACGGAGTGTCGCGCAGGGCGCGGTCGCCCAGTGCGCCGGCGTCGGTATGGGTGCGTTCGGCGGTGACATTCACCGCATCCAGATCGGTGGCGTTGCGGCTGACGGCCGGCGCTTCGGCATGGGCAGCGCAGGCGGCGGACAGGGCGGAGGCCAGCAGGGCCAGGCGGGGGAGACGGGAAGGCAGCATCGATGGTAGTCCTCGACGGACGGCCACAGGCCATCCGCCCACGGGTGGGGGAAGGGGCAGTGGCTGGGATCACGCAGGCTGGCCGGGGAAGGCAGCGGGGCGCCGCAACGGGGCGCAGGACCGTAGCTGGATGAGAATTGTTCTCTTTTCGTTACGGCACGTCAAACCTGGAGGCGTGCGGACCAACGGTCCGCACCCACGGTCCGTACCCACCATTCGCATCCACGGTAGTGCCGGCCGCTGGCCGGCAGATTCGCCGTACGGAGAAAGCCGGCCAGTGGCCGGCTCTACCCCCGTAGATCCACGCCATGCGTGGATGGGCCGCTCTACGCCCGCTGCGCGCGCTTGAGCAGCTTCGCTTCGCGCCTGCGCGCGCGACGGGCCCGCCAGCGTTCGGCCAGGCACGAGAAGATCACGTACAGCGCCGGCGTGCTGAGCAGGGTCAGGCTCTGCGAGAACAGCAGGCCGCCGATCATCGCGATACCCAGCGGACGACGCAGTTCGGACCCTTCGCCCAGGCCGATCGCCAGCGGAACCGCTGCCAGGATCGCCACCATCGTCGTCATCATGATCGGACGGAAGCGCACGATGCTCGCCTCGCGTGCCGCCTCGCGCGGCGCCAGCCCATGCTCGCGCTGCGCCACCAGCGCGAAGTCGATCATCATGATCGCGTTCTTCTTGACGATGCCGATCAGCAGCACCAGCGCGATCATCGAGATCACCGACAGTTCGGTGTTGGTGCCGAACAACGCCAGCAGCGCACCGACGCCCGCCGCCGGCAGCGTGGACAGGATGGTGACCGGGTGGATCAGGCTCTCGTAGAGCATGCCCAGCACCAGGTAGACGGTCAGGATCGCGGCAAACACCAGGATCAGCATGTCGCTGGGATCTGAATTGAAGCCGAAGCCCGCGTCGTCGGCCAGGCGGATGTCACCGGGCATGCGCATGCCGGCTACGGTGGCGTCGATGATCGCCTTGGCTTCGCCCATGCTCACGTTCGGAGCAAGGTTGTAGCTGAGGTCCATCGTCGTGTACTGGTTTTCATGGGTGATCTGCGACGGTGCCAGGCCGGGCACCTGGGTGGCCACCGCGGTGATCGGTACCATGTCGCCGTTGCCCGCACGCACGTAAACCTCATCCAGCGCCGCCGGCGTGGCGGTCTGCGAGGGCAGGGCATTGACCACCACGCTGTACTGGTTGATGTCGGAGTAGATGGTGGAGATCTGGCGTTGGCCGAAGGCGCCGTACAGCGCGCCGTCGATGGCGCCGACCGTGATGCCCAGGCGCGCAGCCTTGGCCCGGTCGATCTGGATGTTCTGGCGCAGGCCGGCGTTGTCCACATCGGTGCCGACGTCGCGCAGCTTCGGGTTCTTCTTCAGCTCCGCCTGCAGCTTGGGCAGCCACTCCTGAAGTGATGCCAGGTCGTTGCCCTGCAGCGAGATGCGGTACTGCGCGCCCTGGCTTGAGCCGCCGCCGTCATTGCTGGGCAGATCCTGGATAGCGCGCAGGCGCAGTTGCAGGTCGGGGTAGCGGTCGGCCTTGGCGCTCAGCCGCGCCAGGGCGTGCGCGGTGGTTTCGCGACGGCCTTCCCTGCGCGATTTCAGCTCGATGTTGAACTGCGCACTCGACCCCTGGCGGCCGCTGCCCAGGCGAACGCCCACGGTCTTCACTGCCGGGTCGGCCATCAGCATGTCGGTGATGCGACGCTGGCGGCTGACCATGTCCTCGAAGGAAACAGTGGCGCTGGAATTGGCCCGGCCCCAGATCAGGCCGGTGTCCTGCGGCGGGAACGCACCCTTCTTCACTGCACCGAACAGGAAGATGGTGGCGGCGATCAGCAGCAACGGCGTCAACGACAGCAGCAGCGCGTGGCGCAGCGAGAAGTCGAGGAACACGGTGTAGATGCGCAGCATCCGCTCGTGGCCGGCATCGAGCCAGCGGCCGAAACGCGACGGCGGCGCGCTGTGGTCGTGCGCACTGAGGAAGCGGCTGCACAGCGCCGGGGTCAGCGTCAGCGAGACGATCATCGAGACCACGATGGCCGCCACCAGGGTGACGGTGAACTCGCGGAAGAACGCGCCCATCATGCCGCTGGCGAACAGCAGCGGAATGAACACCGCCACCAGCGAGGCAGTGATCGAGACGATGGTGAAGCCGATCTCGCGCGCGCCGGTCAGTGCTGCCTGCATGCGCGGCATGCCCTCGTCGAGATGGCGCATGATGTTCTCGATCACCACGATCGCATCGTCCACCACGAAGCCGATCGCGATCACCAGCGCCAGCAGGCTCAGGTTGTTCAGGGTGAAGCCCATCACGTACATCACCAGCGCCGCACCGGCCAGCGACAGCGGCACGGTTACGGCGGCGATCAGCGTCGGCGCCAGCCGGCGCAGGAACAGCGCCATGGTCAGCACCACCATCGCCAGGCTGATCAGCAGGGTAATCTGCACTTCATGCAGCGACGAGCGGATGGTCGGCGTACGGTCGAAGTACGGCGTCATCGTGGTGCCGGGCTGCAGGTAGTCGCGCAGCGCGGGAATCTGCGCCTTGACCCGGTCCACGGTCTCCACGATGTTGGCCCCGGCGCGGGTGAACACGTACATCACCACCGCCGGCTTGTGGTCGAACCAGGCGGCCTGGTAGGCATCCTGCTGGCCGTCATAGACGTTGGCGATGTCCTTCAGGCGGATCACCCGGCCATCGCCCTGGGTCTTCACCACCAGGTCGGCGAAGTCGGCTGCACGCGCGACCGAATCGTTGGCGATGATCGCGGTGGTGGTATTTCCATCGCTGAGGAAGCCGGTGGGCGAGGTGACATTGGCTGCGCGTACGGCGTTGCGCAGATCATCGGCAGTCAGGCCCAGCGCGTTCATCAGGCGCAGGTTGACGTCCACGCGCACGGCCGGCGTCGAGGCACCGGCGATGTCCACCGAGGCCACGCCGCTGATCTGGCGGATGCGCTGTGCCAGCAGCGAATCGGCGACGTTGTAGAGCTCGTCGGCCGACTGCGTCTGCGAGGTCAGCGCAATGGCGATGACCGGGTCGTCGTTCGGGTTTGCCTTCTGGTACATCGGCGAGCCCATGCCCGAGGGCAGGTCGGCCTGCGCCGAGTTGATCGCGGTCTGCACGTCCAGCGCGGCCGAATCGATGTCGTGGCCGCTCTGGAAGATCATGAACACCAGCGAGCTGCCTTCCGAGCTCGACGAGCGCATGCGGTCGATGCCCGGCAGCTGGCCGAGGTGGCGTTCCAGCGGTGCGGTGACCGTGGACGCCATGGTTGCCGCATCGGCGCCGGACTGGCTGGCGTGCACGAAGATCACGGGGATCTCGATGTTCGGCAGCGCCGACACGCCCAGGCGCAGGTAGCAGATCAGGCCGACCATGAACAAGCCGATGGCCAGCAGCGCGGTGCCGATCGGGCGGCGGATGAAAGGGCCGGACAGGTTCATCGTGCGGCCTCCCGCAGCAGCGGGGCGTGGATCATGCCTGCGGCTCCTGCAGCGAACCATTGCGCAGCGCGCGCTGTTCGCGGCGGCGCGCCAGCCACTCGGAGAAGCGCTCCATGTACAGGTAGATCACCGGCGTGGTGTACAGCGTGACCAGCTGCGACAGCAGCAGGCCGCCGACGATGGCGATACCCAGCGGGCGGCGCAGCTCCGAACCGATGCCGGTGCCCAGCGCCAGCGGCAGTGCGCCGAGCATTGCCGCAGCGGTGGTCATCATGATCGGGCGGAAGCGCAGCAGGCAGGCGCGACGGATCGCTTCATGCGCGTTGGCACCGGCGCGGCGCGCCTCGATCGCGAAGTCGACCATCATGATGCCGTTCTTCTTGACGATGCCGATCAGCAGCACGATGCCGACGATGCCATCCACCGACAGGCTCAGCCCGCACAGCATCAGCGCCAGCAGCGCGCCGACACCGGCCGGCGGCAGGGTGGAGATGATCGTGATCGGGTGGATGTAGCTCTCGTAGAGCACGCCCAGCACGATGTAGATCACCACCAGCGAGGCCAGCAGCAGCCACACCACATCGGTCTGGCTGCCGGTGAATTCAGCGGCCTTGCCGATGAATTCGGCATGCAGGTGTGCCGGCATGTCCAGGCTGTCCTTGGTCTCCTGGATCGCTCGCACCGCTTCGGACAGCGAATAGCCCGGCGCCACGTTGAACGACACCGTCACCGCCGGCAGCTGCTGCTGGTGGCTGACCACCAGCGGTGCGCTGCTCACCTTGCCTTCGGCCAGCGCCGACAGCGGAATGATGTTGCCGGCGCCGACAGTGATGCCGGTGTTCTGCGCGCCGATGCCGGTGGCGGTGGACGAGTTGGAGGAGGTGACCTGGCCGAAGCTGGTGGCATTGGTGCCGGTCAATGCGCCGGCGCCGTTGGAGGCGACCGCCAGCTGTTCCATCAGCGCGGTGCTGGTGCGGAACTCCGGTGCCACTTCCAGCACCACGCGATACTGGTTGAGCTCGGTGAAGATGGTCGAGATCTGGCGCTGGCCGAACGCATCGTAGAGCGTGTCGTCGATGGTCTGCATCGGCACGCCCAGCACGCTGGCCTTGTCGCGGTCGATGTTCAGCTCCAGGGCGCGGCCCTGGCTGGACAGGTTGTTGTCGACGTCGGCCAGTTCCGGGCGCTTGCGCAGCGCTTCGGTCAGGCGCGTGGCCTGGGTCGCCACCGTCGCCGAATCCACGTCCGACAGCGAGTACTGGTACTCGGTGGCGGCCACACGGGTATCCAGGGTTACGTCCTGCACCGGCTTCAGGTAGAGCGCCACCCCCGGAATGCCGGCCACTGCCTTCTGCAGGCGCGGCAGGATCTCCTCCAGGCCATCGCGCTCGCCGCGTTCCTTCAGCACGATCGACAGCTGGCCCTGGTTGAGCGTGGGGTTCATGCTGCCGGCGCCGATGAAGGCCGACACGCCGGTCACGTCCGGATCCTGGCGCAGCGCTTCGGCCACCTGCCTGGTGCGCTGCTCCATCTGCGGGAAGGCGATGTTCTGGTCGGCCTGCACCACGCCGGTGATCAGGCCGGTGTCCTGTTCGGGCAGCAGGCCCTTGGGGATCAGCACGTACAGCAGCACGGTCAGCACCAGTGCGCCGCCGGCCACGGCCAGGGTCAGGCGCTGGTGGCCCAGCACCCAGTCCAGGCTGTGCTCGTACAGGCCGACGGTGCGCGTCCACAGGTTCTGCTTGCCGGCCGCCGCCGCGCGCTCATGCGCGTCCTCGCCCTCGGGCAGGGCATCGGGCTTGAGCAGGTAGGCACACATCATCGGGGTGAGCGTCAGCGAGATCAGCATCGACAGCACCACCGCGATGCTCAGCACCCAGGCGAACTCATGGAACAGGCGGCCGGTCACACCGGGCATCAGCAGCAGCGGCAGGAACACCGCCACCAGCGAGATGGTCAGCGACAGCACGGTGAAGCCGATCTGGCGTGCACCGATCTCGGCCGCTTCCTTGCCGCTCTTGCCCTGTTCGATATACCGCACGATGTTCTCGATCATCACGATCGCATCGTCGACCACGAAACCGGTGGCCACCACCAGCGCCATCAGCGAGAGGTTGTCCAGCGACATGCCGGCAAAGGCCATCACCGCGAAAGTGCCGGCCAGCGAGAGCGGTACCGCCACCGAGGGAATGATCGTGGCCCACAACCGGCGCAGGAACACGAAGATCACCGCCACCACCAGGCCGATGGTGAGGATCAGGGTGAACTGCACTTCGTGCACCGAGGCGCGGATGGTCTCGGTACGGTCGTTGAAGATCTCCAGGTGCACGTCGGCTGGCAGCACGCCCTGCAACTGCGGCAGGATCGCGCGGATGCGCTCGACCGTCTGCACGATGTTGGCACCGGGCTGGCGCCGCACTTCCAGCAGCACCGCCGGCTTGCCATCGGCCCAGGCGGCGAGCTGGTCGTTCTCCACGCCATCGACCACCTCGGCCACGTCCGACAGCCGCACCGGGCGGCCGTTCTTGTAGCTGATGATGGTGTCGCGGTACTCGGAGGCGCTGGCCAGCTGGTCGTTGGTGCCGATGCTGTAGGACTGGGTCTTGCCGTTCAACGAGCCCTTGGGCGCATTGACGTTGGCCTGGGTGAGCGCGCTGCGCAGCTGTTCCAGGGTCAGGCCCATGTTCGACAGCTGCGCCGGATTGACCTGGATGCGCACGGCCGGGCGCACGTTGCCGGCAATCGAGACCAGGCCGACGCCCTGCACCTGCGACAGGCGCTGGGCCAGGATGGAGTCAGCGTAGTTGTTGACATCGCGCAGCGGACGCGTGTCAGACGTCAGTTTCAAGGTAACGATGGCCGCGTCAGCCGGGTTCACCCGGTTGTAGACCGGCTGGTAGGGCAGCGACGAGGGCAGGGTGGCCTGGCGTATCGCCGCCTGTACGTCCTGCGCGGCGATGTCGATGTTCCGGTCCATCGAGAACTGCAGGATGATCGTGGACAACCCGGCCGACGAGTCGGAGGTCATCAGCTCCAGCCCGGAGATCTGCCCGAACTGGCGCTCCAGCGGCGTGGTGACCAGCGAGGCCATGGTGGTGGCGTTGGCGCCGGGGTACTGGGTGGTGACCACCAGGCTGGGCGCATCGATTTCCGGCAGCGCCGACACCGGCAGCTTGCGGTAGCCGAGGATGCCCAGCAGCAACAGGCCCGCCATCAACAGCGAGGTGGCGATCGGGCGGCGGATGAAGATCGTCGAAAAGCCCACGGACTGATCCTTGCTGGCACTTCAATGTCGGCGCCGACGAGCATGCCGGCGCGAGGGAGAACAGTCGCCTGCGCTCAGCGCGGGCCACCACCGCGACGGCCACCGCCGCCACCGTTCTTCTGTTCGGCCGCCTTCAGCTCGGCCTCGGTCGGTGCGGCCGGGGTCTGGCCCGGCTTCAGTGCGGTGACCTTGCTGCCCGGCTTCAGGCGGAACTGGCCTTCACTGACCACCCGCTCGCCGCCCTTCAGGCCTTCGGCAATCTGCACCTGGCTGTCGCCCACTTCCACGCCGCTGCGCACGGTCTGCATCTTCACCGTGTTGTCGCCCTGCACGACATAGACATATTCGCCATCCGGGCCACGCAGCACCGCCTGGGTCGGGATGACCACGCCACCGGCGATCGTGCGCAGCTGCATGCGCACGTTGACGAACTGGCCCGGCCACAGGCCATTGTCGGTGTTGTCGAAGACCGCACGTGCCTTGAACGTGCCGCTGTCCGCACTGATCAGGTTGTCGACCACGTCCAGCTTGCCGTCGCCGGACAGAACATGCGAGTCGGCGCGGTCCAGCGCGGCCACCGGCACCGTGCCGGCGGCCTGTGCCTGGCGCACATCACCCAGCTGGCGCTCGGGCAGGTTGAACAGCACGTGGATCGGATGGATCTGGGTCAGCGTGACCAGCGCGGTGCCGGCGTTGACCACGTTGCCCGCATCGACCGCACGGATGCCGGCGATGCCGGAGATCGGCGCAGTGACCCGGGTGTACTGCAGCTGCACCTGCGCCGAGCGCATGCTGGCCTCGTTCGCAGCGACTGCGCTTTCGTACTGTGCCACTTGGTTTCGCTGTGTATCCAGATCGGTCTTGGCGACGTACTGGCGGTATTCCGGCGCGTTGGAGCGCTGGTAGTTGGAGCGCGCGGTGGCCAGCAGGGCTTCGTTCTGGCGCTTGGCTGCCGCGGCCTGGTCATAGCTGGCCTGGGCAGTGCGCGGATCGATCACCGCCAGCACATCACCCTGCTTCACTTCCTGGCCTTCGCGGAAATTCAGGCTCATCAGCTGGCCGCCGACCTGCGGGCTGACCGTAACGGTATTCATTGCGGTCACCGTGCCCAGCGCGCTGGCGTACACCGGTACGTCCTGGCGGGTGGCATCGACCACGGTCACCGGCACCGGGCCCGCATCCGGGTCTTCGCCGCCCTGGCGCGCGCCCGCAGCCGGTTTTCCAGCCTCGTCCTTGCCGCCGCCGATGACCCGCAGGCCGACCACGGCCAGCACCAGCACTGCCACGACCAGCAGCACGATCTTCCAAACACGTGACATTACGAGGACTCCAAAAGGGCTGGACCGGGCGCGACCCGGGGGCAATGCGCAAAGCATACCTGTGCCACATCACGTTTCCTGCATGACGGATGGGACGGGCGCTAAGACCGGATGCCGCGCCGGAGGTTCCCGTGGCGGCAGTGTTGCCCTACATTCAGCTGGAACCCCCTGCCGTGGAGATTGTGATGCGCCGTTCGCTGCTGCTGTCCGCCCTGCTGCTGGCCCTGCCGGCCCTTGCCCACGCCCAGGACGGGCAGCGCCCGGAAGTGACCGCCGCCGCGCAGCGGCTGCAGTCCAAGGTGATCGAGTGGCGTCGTGATTTCCACCAGCACCCGGAGCTGTCCAACCGCGAAGTGCGTACCTCGGCCGAAGTCGCCAAGCGCCTGCGGGCGATGGGCCTGAAGCCGAAGACCGGCATCGCCCACCACGGCGTGGTGGCGATCATCGAAGGCGGCAAGCCGGGCCCGAAGATCGCATTGCGCGCGGACATGGACGCGCTGCCGGTGACCGAGCAGACCGGCCTGCCGTTCGCTTCCAAGGCCACTGACCAGTACCGCGGGCAGACCGTGGGCGTGATGCATGCCTGTGGCCACGACGCGCACACCGCGACGCTGCTCGGCGTGGCCGAAGCACTGGTGTCGATGAAGAAGGACCTGCCGGGCCAGGTGATGCTGATCTTCCAGCCGGCCGAGGAGGGCGCGCCGCCGCCGGAAGAGGGCGGTGCCGCACTCATGCTGAAGGAAGGGCTGTTCGCCGATTTCAAGCCGGAGGCGGTGTTTGGCCTGCATGTGTTCTCCAGCGTGCAGGCCGGCCAGATCGCGGTGCGCGGTGGCCCGTTGATGGCCGCCTCGGACCGTTTCGGCATCAAAGTGATCGGGCGCCAGACGCATGGCTCGGCACCGTGGAACGGTGTTGACCCGATCGTCGCTACCGCCGATCTGGTCGGCACCGCGCAGACCATCGTCAGCCGCCGTGCCAACCTGTCCAAGCAACCGGCGGTGCTGACCTTCGGCGCAATCAACGGCGGCATCCGCTACAACATCATTCCCGATGAAGTGGAGATGGTCGGCACCATCCGCACCTTCGACGAAGGGATGCGCCAGCAGATCTTCGCCGACCTGCGCAGCGTGGCCGAGCACACGGCCGCCGCGCACGGTGCCAAGGCGGTGACCGACATCTACGAATCGGAGGGCAACCCGGCCACGGTGAACGACCCGGCGCTGACCGCGAAGATGATGCCGAGCCTGCAGGCGGTGGTGGGCAAGGACAACGTGTACGAGCCACCGCTTCAGATGGGCGCGGAGGATTTCTCGCTGTACGCGAAGGAAGTGCCTGGCATGTTCTTCTTCGTCGGTTCCACCAGCGTGGGCATCGACCCGGCGACGGCGCCGGCCAATCATTCGCCGAAGTTCCTGCTGGATGAGAAGGCGCTGGATGTGGGTCTGCGTGCGCTGCTGCAGGTGAGCCTGGATTACCTGCACGGTGCCGGTACGCCTGCGGGGTGAGGGGTGTTGGCAGGGCTTGCAGCCCTGCACCCGCTGAAGCAACGTCAACGTCAAAAGCGGGCATTCCGTGGAATGGCGGGGTGGGTCCGGTTGAGGGGGACGCCGTAAACCCGTCCCTGGGGGCTTGGCCGCGGCATCCATGCCGCGGACACCCCCTCAACCGGACCCACCCCGCCTTCGACAGTTTCTCGCGGCTGTTGGTGCCCGCTGCTGTTTGTGGGTGCCGACCGTTGGTCGGCACGGCGGACGTCATGAACGTCTGAAGGATCGGCTTTTGATTTTGATTTTGATTTTGATTTTCTGATCTTTCCCGTGGTGGCGCAGGAAACTGTCCGTGGCCGGGAGGGTGGGTTGGCTGGGGGCATGAGCCGCATGGGCCCGAGGCATGCCTCGGGCGGGTTGGGCAGGACGCCCAACCCCGGTCTTGCCGTGTGCGCAGGACGGCGCACACGAGCAAGCGGCGACCGAGCTTACATGGACGTACTTGCAGCGGCCCCCAGCCAACCCACCCTCCCGGCTGACTCCTAGAACCTGCCCTGAACCACCACGGAGGGGCTCCGCCGTTGGCCGGCCAGGCCGAAGGCCCGCCCTCCGCGCGATACAATGCCCCCCATGAACACCCCACAGGATTCCAGCCTCGGTCGCGAGGTCAGTTACCCGTCGCAGTACGATCCCGGCCTGCTGTTTCCGATCCCGCGCAGCGGCGCCCGCGCCGAGATCGGTCTCGATGACGGCGCGCTGCCGTTCGTCGGCCACGACCGCTGGCACGCCTTCGAGCTGAGCTGGCTCGACCCGCGTGGCAAGCCGCAGGTCGCCGTCGCCACCGTCCAGGTGCCGTGCACCTCGCCGCGGTTGATCGAATCGAAGTCGTTCAAGCTGTACCTGAACTCCCTCAACAGCACCCGCATCGACAGCGCCGAGGCGCTGCGCGCGCGCATCGTGGCGGATCTGTCGGCCTGCGCCGGTGCGCCGGTCCAGGTGGAGTTCGGCCTGCCGGAGCTGCAAGAGACGCCGCTTGGCGAATCCATCGACGGGCTGGACGTGGAGATCGACTGCTACGGCCCGCCGCAGGCGGACTTCCTCGCCGCCGATGCGGGCGAGGTGGTGGAGGAGACTCTGGTCTCGGCGCTGCTGAAGTCCAACTGCCCGGTCACCGGCCAGCCGGACTGGGCCACGGTCAGCCTGCGTTACCGTGGGCCGAAGATCGACCGCGCCGGCCTGCTGCGCTACTTGGTCAGCTACCGCGAGCATGCCGAGTTCCACGAGCAGTGTGTTGAGCGGATCTTCAGCGAGGTGTCCGCGCGCTGCCAGCCGCACTGGCTGGAGGTTGAGGCCCGCTACACCCGCCGTGGTGGCCTGGACATCAACCCCTGGCGTGCCAGCCCGGGCATCGTCGCCCCGGCCGCGACCTACCGCGAGCTGCGGCAGTAACCGCCGCAGGCGGTTACCGGTAGTGCCGGCCGCTGGCCGGCAATCGGCCAAGGCCGGATCCCGTGGCACAGCCGGCCAGCGGCCGGCACTACCGGGTGTCCATTCCCCCGATTGTTCAGCCGCCCCCGGGGCCGGCTTCACATCTGCACCATCCCCATTTAACAACCGCCATGGCACCGTGCCAATCACGTAGTCATGCAGACGGGAGTTGTGGATGAGTACCGAGAAGAAAGCCGATTTCTCCGGCGTCAGTGGCAGTGTCGACAGTACCGCCGAGCAGGTGCCGAAGGCGGACTTCTCCGGCGTCAGCGCTTCGGTGGACAGCACCGCAGACGTTGTCAGCGGCGGGACCTATACCGTGCAGAAGGGTGACTCGCTGTCGAAGATCGCCAAGCAGCATCTGGGCGACGCCAATGCCTGGAAGAAGATCTTCGAAGCCAACCGCGATGTGCTTGATGACCCGGACAAGATCTTCCCGGGCCAGACCCTGAAACTGCCGCCGAAGTAAGCCGGCCAGAACGCCGTCCGACAATCCCTGGGAGGAACCCCGAATGATCAAGACCACCCCGCTCCAGACCGCCCTGATCGCCGCCCTGCTGGGCAGCGTCGCCCTGGTCGGTTGCAAGAAGAAAGAAGAGTCGACCGACAACAATGCCGCTCCGGCAGCGACCGCTCCGGCCGAACCGGCAGCACCGGCCCCGATGACCGGCGCGCCGCCGCCGATGGCCGAAGCCGCTGCTGTCAGCGTCTCGTCGGTCACGGTCGGAAAGACCGCCGCCGCCGACAAGTCGGTTGCGACGACGGCTCTGTTCGCACCGAAGGACGACATCATCGTCTCGGTCAAGACCGACGGTGCGGCAAACAATGTCAACGTTGGCGCGAAGCTGACCTATCAGGACGGCCAGGTGGCCGGCGAACAGACCGCCACCCTGAACACCAGTGGTGCGGAAACCACCAACGTCACGTTCAAGAATGCAAAGGGCTGGCCGGCCGGCAAGTACCGCGCCGAGGTCACCGTCGATGGCAAGGCGGCCGGAACGCCGCAGGAGTTCGAGGTCAAGTAAGTCCTGCCGACTCTCTCCCGGCAGGGCTCACGATGGACGCAGCCGCGAGGCTGCGTCCTTTTTTATTGGGCGATGTCCGCTTTGGGGCCTAGCGGGATACGCTGAACGGACCACGGACAGATCGGGCGACAGGATGCTCAGCTGGATTGCGCTCACACTCGCAATGGGACCTGCGAATCTCTGGAGCTACAGTTGCGACCACTTCCTATACGGCGCCTGTGTGCGGGTGCCGACAGGAATGTCTGTGACCTACGAGGTACCTGTTGACTCTGGTCTGCACCTTATCAGGCACGATAGTAAGGAAGTCGCCCTGATCTACGAGGGCGACGCCCCCGAAAAGCCTGCAGGAAGCACGCCGGATCTGCGTTTCACGGACGGCGGATATGCCGTGTCGGGATACGTAAGGTCGGAAGGACCTTCCACCCGGTACGACGTCTACGTTCGGCCCGGATCGTCTGGCGCCGGTTCGCTGCACATCCGAGGTTCTGCAGCGACGGCGGATGAACTCGCCAGCCTGGCCGCCGTCGTCGGGGGATTCCGTGTCTGCAACTTCCAGCAAAGCAAGCGCGCACAGACGTTGACCTGTCCAAGGCGTGCCGAGTGGGGGCAGCGATTGTCGGAGTGGGTCATGCGTGCCTCAACGAGCGAGGAGTCGAACTAGCCATCAAGCCTCAGCTTCCTGACCGGAAGCGAGCCAACGACGAAACACAGCGGTCCAGTACCGCCGCGTATGGCGCGGCTTTGCCCCGCGCGGCTGAAAACGCGACAATGCAGGGGTTTCCCCTGCCGCGCGCCCACCCTGACGGCGACGGGGGAAAGCGTGGGGCCCGGCCCCGCGCGCGACACGGTTGCACGTGGCCCGGCGCTGGCGCCGGCCTTCCCCTGAGCATTGCTACAGAGTCCAAGTCCCCCATGTCCAAGATCCTCTACACGCTGACCGACGAAGCACCGTTCCTGGCCACCCAGTCGCTGCTGCCGATCGTTGACGCCTACACCGCCACGGCCGGCATCGTGGTGGAAACCCGTGACATCTCGCTGTCCGGCCGCATCCTGTCGCAGTTCCCGGAACTGCTGTCCGATGCACAGAAGGTCAGCGACGACCTTGCCGAACTGGGCCAGCTGGCAACCACCCCGGACGCCAACATCATCAAGCTGCCGAACATTTCCGCCTCGGTGCCGCAGCTGAAGGCGGCCATCAAGGAACTGCAGGACCAGGGCTACCCGCTGCCGGATTACCCGGAAACCCCGGCCGACGACCAGCAGCGCGACTACAAGGCGCGCTACGACAAGGTCAAGGGCAGCGCGGTGAACCCGGTGCTGCGCGAAGGCAACTCCGACCGCCGTGCACCGCTGTCGGTGAAGAACTACGCGCGCAAGCACCCGCACCGTATGGGCGCCTGGGCGCCGGATTCGAAGTCGCATGTCGCGCACATGGCCGCCGGTGATTTCTACGGCAGCGAGAAGTCGGCCACCCTGGCCAATGCCGGTTCGCTGAAGATCACCTTCCACGGCAATGACGGCAGCACCGCTGTGCTGAAGGAAAAGACCGCGGTCAAGGCCGGCGAGATCGTCGATGCCGCCGTGATGAGCCGCAAGGCACTGGCCGCGTTCATCGGCGAGCAGATTGCCGATGCCAAGGCCCAGGGCGTGCTGTTCTCGCTGCACCTGAAGGCGACCATGATGAAGGTCTCCGACCCGATCATGTTCGGCGTGGCGGTGAACGAGTTCTACAAGGACGTGCTGGCCAAGCACGCCGACGTGCTGAAGCAGGCCGGTTTCGATGCCAACAACGGCATCGGTGACCTGGCTGCGCGCCTGCCGTCGCTGCCGGAAGCCACCCGTGCTGCGATCGAAGCCGACCTGGCTGCCGAGTACGCACAGCGCCCGGGCGTGGCCATGGTCAACTCGGACAAGGGCATCACCAACCTGCACGTGCCGAGCGACGTCATCGTCGACGCCTCGATGCCGGCGATGATCCGCGACTCCGGCAAGATGTGGAATGCCGAAGGCAAGCTGCAGGACACCAAGGCCGTCATTCCGGACCGCTGCTACGCCGGCGTGTACCAGGCCGTCATCGATGACTGCAAGGCGCACGGCGCCTTCGACCCGGCCACCATGGGTTCGGTGCCGAACGTCGGCCTGATGGCACAGAAGGCCGAGGAGTACGGCTCGCACGACAAGACCTTCCAGATCGCTGCCGATGGCGTGGTCAAGGTCACCGACGATGCTGGCACCGTGGTGTTCGAGCATGCCGTCGAAGCCGGTGACATCTGGCGCATGTGCCAGACCAAGGACGCGCCGATCCAGGACTGGGTGAAGCTGGCCGTCGAGCGCGCCCGCCTGAGCAGCACCCCGGCCGTGTTCTGGCTGGATGCCGCCCGTGCCCACGACGCGCAGGTCATCGCCAAGGTCGAGCAGTACCTCAAGGACCACGATACTGCCGGTCTGGACATCCGCATCCTGCCGCCGGTGGAAGCCACCGCGTTCTCGCTGGACCGCATCCGCAAGGGCGAGGACACCATCTCGGTGACCGGCAACGTGCTGCGTGACTACCTGACCGACCTGTTCCCGATCATGGAGCTGGGCACCAGCGCCAAGATGCTGTCGATCGTGCCGCTGATGGCCGGTGGCGGCCTGTTCGAGACCGGTGCCGGTGGTTCGGCTCCGAAGCACGTGCAGCAGTTCGTCGAGGAAGACTACCTGCGCTGGGATTCGCTGGGTGAATTCCTGGCCCTGGCCGCGTCGCTGGAACACCTGGGCAACCGCTACGACAACGCCGCTGCCCGTGTGCTGGCCAAGGCGCTGGACGAAGCCAACGGCCAGTTCCTGGACAACGACAAGTCGCCGTCGCGCAAGCTGGGTGGCATCGACAACCGTGGCAGCCACTTCTACATCGCGCTGTACTGGGCCCAGGCCCTGGCCGCGCAGGACGAAGATGCTGCACTGAAGGCGCGCTTCGCCCCGCTGGCCAAGGCACTGACCGACAACGAGCAGAAAATCGTCGAAGAGCTGGTCGCGGTGCAGGGCAAGGCCGTGGACATCGGCGGCTACTACC
This sequence comes from Stenotrophomonas sp. YJH_SMC_37, assembly GCF_059370035.1. Taxonomy (NCBI): domain Bacteria; kingdom Pseudomonadati; phylum Pseudomonadota; class Gammaproteobacteria; order Lysobacterales; family Lysobacteraceae; genus Stenotrophomonas; species Stenotrophomonas sp. YJH_SMC_37. Next base: position 217,420 of record NZ_JCAFTG010000008.1, on the reverse strand, counting down.
GCCCGGACGTGGCCAAGGCCAGCAAGGCGATGCGCCCGAGCGCGACCTTCAACGCCGCGCTGGAGCAGCTGCGCGGCTGATCCGTCGCCGTTCGGTCGTGACCCCGGAACCCGCGCTTCGGCGCGGGTTTCTTTTTGGGCGGCCCCATTCGACCCGCGTCCAGAACCGTGACATCCGTTGGCCGTCGGAATGCCGTCAAAGCGGCATGAAACTTGCCCGCGATGGCCGTCGCAGAACCGATCGGACACCGTCTGCAACCGCTCCCGATCTGAGCAGTCGATCACGACGGGTGCTGCTGGCGATGTCCTAGCCTTGGCGACGCGAGGCCACCGGGGAGGTGGCCGCACGGGGAACACGGATGGCACGCGTGCTGGTAGTGGGAACCGACATCCAGGGCGAGCAGGCCCTGCTGCAGCGGCTACGCGTAGCATCGGCGCTGCCGGACGGCCAGATCCGCCGCAGCCAGGATCTGGAAGATTGCGACCTGCTGGTCATCCGCGATACGCCGGCGCTGCGCAACGCGGCCCTGCGCATGCGCCAGCAACGCCCGCGACTGCAGTGCTGGATCGAGGATCTGGGGGGCCAGCTGCGCGACGGCGATGGCCCTCAGGACATACTTGATGACGGTGCCATCGGCCGCGCCCTGCGCGGGATGCAGTTGGCAGTTGAGCCCCTGACCATGCACGCACCCGCACCGATCCGTCTTGCCGATGGTGCACACGCCATCACCCGCCTGCTGCGCGAGCGGCTGCCCCTGCGCCAGGGGCAGGCACTGCTGAGTGACGCGGGTGACCCCGTCCTGCTGATGGACCTCGAGCATGACCAGGCCGTGCTGTTGCAGGAGCCCGCGAGCGCGCTGGTAGAGCGCCTGGCCGATGCCTTCGAACGCCTGCAGCTGGATGCGCTCACGCCGGCTCGCCTGCAGGCCCTGGCCGGTGAGCGGCCGCGCCAGCCACTGCGGCCCCTGCTGTGGCAGTGGGCACAGCGCAGCCGACATTGGCAGGCACTGGACGAACGCCTGCGTGGCGCCTCGGTGAAGCTGCTGCGCTGGCCGGATTTCCGCGTGCTGGGTCACGACCACGATGGCTTCCGCCTGTGTTCGCTGCTGCTCAAGCGCGCGTGCACGGTTGAAGAATGCGCGATGCTGCTCGAGTTGCCGGCTGCGGCGGTGCGTGATTTCATCCATGCCGCCTATCTCTGCGGTTACGCGCAGTTGCAGAGCGCCCCGGCGGCACCGATGACGGCCCTACGCGGCAATGGCACCGACAACGGCCTGCTTGCCCGCCTGTGGCGCCACCTGCGTGGGAGCGAGCGCAATGCGTGAGCACAAGGTGGTCGTGCTCGGTGGCATGGGCAGCGGCAAGTCGACACTCGTGCGCAGCATCGCGGCCGGCGCGGTGATCGACACCGATGTGGCCAACAGTGATCGCCTCGGTGCCGACAAGGCCTCCACCACCGTCGCGCTGGACTACGCAGACATCGACCTGCCCAACGGCGAACGCCTGCGGCTTTACGGGACACCCGGCCAGCAGCGTTTCGATTTCCTGTGGCCGATCCTGCTGCAGGGGGCACGTGGTGCGGTGCTGCTGCTGGACGCGCGCCGCGCCGGCATTGCCAGCGAGCTGCAGGACTACCTGCAGGTGCTGCAGCCGTTCGCAGCGTCATTGGCGCTGGTGGTGGCGGTCACCCATCTCGACCAGGCGCCGCACGCTGCGCTGGACGACTGGGCTGCACGCGCCAGCCTGGATGATCAACCGCTGCCTTTGCTGGCAGTGGATGCCCGCGACCGCGAGCAGGGATTGCTGCTGATGGATGTACTGATGAGCGAAATGGAAGCGCACGCACTGGTGGCCGCGCATGGCTGACGGGCAGATGGCGGTGCTGCCCGATGCCGGCCAGCGTGCGCGCCTGCAGCCGCTGCTGCAGGACCTGCAGCAGCGGGTGGAAGGCGTGCGCACGGTAGTGCTGGCCAGTGTCGATGGCTTTGCCCTGGTCAGCGCTGGTGCCGAAGGGCGCGGCGAACGGCTGGCGGCAATGACCAGCGCGATGCTGGCGCTGGCCGCGGCGGTCGGGCGCGAACTGCTGCTGGGGGATCTGCAGACGCTGATGCTGGAAGCGATGGGCGGGAAGGTGCTGATGCTGGCGATCCAGGCCGAGGGACGTGCACCGCTGCTGCTGATGGCGGCCTGCGACCAGCGCAGCGTGATCGGCCAGGTGCTGTGGCAGAGCAGGGAATGTGGCCAGGCGATCCTGGCCGAACTCGGCGGATCGTGAGCCCGGCCGCAGGGGAACGAGGGGCTCGAACCAACATCGACAAGGGGTGCGACGTGGCTGGATTGAATGAATCGTTGAACGCACTGATGGACATCGACGGCGCGCAGGCAGTGGCGCTGGTCGACTACGAAAGCGGCATGCTGCTGGGCGAAGCCGGTGCCGGCATGGACATGGAGGTGGCCGCTGCCGGCAACACCGAAGTGATCCGGGCCAAGATGAAGACCGCCGCCTCGTTGAACCTCAATGACAGCATCGAGGACATCCTGATCTCGCTGGGCAAGGCGTACCACATCATGCGACCGGTCGCGAAGAAGAAGGGACTGTTCTTCTACATCGTGCTGGACCGGACTAAGTCCAACCTTGCACTGGCCCGACGCAAGGTGCAGGACGTGGAGGCCGAACTGGCGATCTGAGCCATTGGCTTCGGTAGAGTCGAGCCCGCCCGACTGCTCTTTGCAACTGTAGAGCCGAGCCATGCTCGGCTGCTTCTGCCTGGATCAGCCGAGCATGGGCTCGGCTCTACACAAGCAACCCCACGCCAGCGTATGGTGAAGCCGGTCCTCCCCGGGTTAGCTACGCATGTCCAAGCCTGACATCGCTACCGAGCTGGCGCCGCGTATCGCCGGTGCCATCCGCGATGGTTTCGAGCAGTACCATGCCCGCTTCGCGGCGATCACCGCGCGGGCGCGGCAGCGCTTCGAGCAGCGCGACTGGGCCGGTGCGCGACAGGATGCAGTCGAGCGCATCGCCCTCTACGATCTGTGCATCGCCGAGCAGATGGATGCGTTGCGCCGCCTCGCCGGTGACGCGATCGGCGAGCGCGCGCTGTGGCTGCAGGTGCACGCGCGGTACAGCGCGCTGCTGCAGGGCCTGATTGACGCCGAGCTGTACAAGACGTTCTACAACACATTGGCGCGGCGCCTGTTCGCCACCCGCGGCGTGGACCCGGCGCTGGAATTCATCGCTTTCGACGTCGAGCCGTCCGATGCGATCACCCATCCCGTCGCGCGGCATACCTACGCGGTGTCGCCGACGCGACCGGTGGAGGCCCTGCAACGCGTGCTGGCCGACTACCGCTTCGACATTCCCTACGCGCACCAGTTGCGTTGCGCGGCGGCCATTGCCGTGCGCCTGCAGGACGACCTCGCCCATTGGGGGGACACGCCGGTGCGCAGCATTGAACTGCTCGACACGGTGTTCTACCGCGAGCGCCGCGCCTACCTGGTTGGCCGCGTGTTCGGTGAGCATCGCTTCTCGCCCTGCGTGATCGCGCTGGTCAACGATGAGCGCGGGCTGCGAGCCGATGCGGTGCTCACCCGGCGCCGTGATGTCGCCCATCTGTTTGGCGTGTCGCGCAGCTACTTCCAGGCCGACCTGGGCACGGTGGGCGATGCCGTGGTGTTCCTGCGCAGCCTGCTGCCGGGCAAGCCCATCGATGAGATCTACACGGTGCTGGGGCGCGCCAAGCAGGGCAAGACCGAGCGCTACCGCACCTTCTTCCGCCACTTCAGCGAGCACCCGCAGGAGCGGCTGGTGCATGCCGAAGGCACGCCGGGCATGGTCATGGCGGTGTTCACCCTGCCCAGCTATCCGCTGGTGTTCAAGCTGATCCGCGACCGCTTCGCGTGGCCCAAGGCGATGTCGCGGCAGCAGGTGGAAGAGAAGTACGCGCTGGTGTTCAATCTCGATCGTGTCGGCCGCCTGCTCGATGCGCAGCCCTATCGTCATCTGCGTTTTCCGCGCGCGCGTTTCGCGCCGGCCTTGCTGGACGAACTGCTGCAGCAGTGCGCGCAGAGCGTACGCGTTGATGGCGATGAGGTGGAGATCGCACTGTGCTACGTGCAGCGCCGTTTCCGTCCATTGAACCTGTACCTGCGCGAGCAGGGCGGGGAGGCGGTACGTGCAGCGGTGCTAGACTACGCGCAGGCGATCACCGACATGGCGCGCAACAACATCTTCCCCGGTGACATGCTGCCGAAGAACTTCGGTGTATCACGGCACGGCCGGGCCGTATTCTACGACTACGACGAGCTGTGCCTGGTCAGCGACTGCGTGTTCCGTGCGTGGCCGCAGCCGCGTACGCCGGAGGAGGCCATGGCCGACGAGCCCTGGTTCCATGTTGGCCCGCGCGATGTGTTTCCCGAGCGCTTCGGTCCGTTCATGGGCCTGCCGGCTGCGGAGCTGGCAGCCGTGCGCGAGCACTACCGGCACCTGTTCGACCCGGGCTGGTGGCAGGGCCTGCAGGAACGCTTCGCACGAGGGGACTATCCGGATACGCCGCCCTATGCGGGTGCACACCGGCTGGCCTGAGCCGGCTGTCATGGGTATTGGGACTGAGGTACGCTCGCTGTTCATCACCAAGGATCCGGCAATGATGCGTTCTCCACTGTTTCTCGCCCTCGCGCTGGCCGTCGGTGCCGGCGCCCCCCTGCTTGCAGGTGACGCCACTGCGCAGACCGCACGTGCTGTGCGTGCGACTGCGGAAATGAGCATGGTGCTGTCCGGTCATATCGAGGTCACGCCGGAAGGCGCTGTCAGTTCGCTGGTGCTGGACCAGAAAGCCATGGTCGCCCCGGGCATCGCCTCCTTCGTCGAAGGCACCATCGGGGGCTGGCGCTTCGAGCCCACGCTGCGCGCTGGCCAGGCGGTGGCCACGCGGGCCCCTTTGCGCGTTCGCCTGCGCGGCAAGGCTGCGGCCGATGGCGGTTATGAAATCAGCATGACCAGTGTCGACTTCAGCGAGTACGATCCGAAGGCCACTGATTCGGTGACCCCGCTGCACATGACACCGCCGCGCTACCCGGAGGCGGCCTACCGAAACGGTGGCCAGGGTGAGGTGCTGCTGCTGGTCAAGGTGGCGCGCGACGGAACAGTGGCCGACGTGGCCGCCGAGCAGGTGAACATGGCTGTGGTCGCGTCCGAGCGGACCCTGGCCAAGATGCGCGACATCCTGGCCAGAGCCAGCGTCAGCACCGCCCGTACCTGGACCTTCAAGCCGCCGACCACCGGCGAGGACAGCACCCGGGACAGCTGGACGGTTCGCATCCCGGTGAACTTCGCCCTGAACCATGATCCCAATGCAGAGGCGGAACGCTATGGCCGCTGGCGCGCCTTCATTCCGGGGCCGCGGCAGAGCGTGCCGTGGCACGAGGCTGACCCGGTCGAGCAGGCCGGCAGCGATCTGCTGCCGGAAGGCGGCGTCTACATGGTGGACGGCGCCAAGCGCGGCCTGCGCCTGCTGACCCCGCTGCAACAGAGCTGAGACCCGCTGCGGAGCCGGGCAGCCCGGCTCCGCGTCAGTCCGCGTATGGGTAGACCACCACTCGGTTGCGGCCCTGTTCCTTGGCCATGTACAGGGCCTTGTCGGCCAGCCGCAGTGCCTGCTCGGCATCGACATGGAAGCTGGGGAAGTGGGCCACGCCCAGTGACACGGTGATGGTGCCGACCGGTTCGAATGGGTGATCGGCGATGTGCTGGCGCAGGCGTTCACCGGCCTGGCGGGCCGAGTCGGTACTGATGCCCGGCAGCAGCAGCAGGAATTCCTCGCCGCCGGCGCGGCAGAGGATGTCGCTGTCGCGCGAATAGCGGCGCATCTGGTCGGCGATGTGGACGATGGCGGCGTCGCCGACGTCGTGGCCATGGCTGTCGTTGATCGACTTGAAGCGGTCGATGTCCAGCGCCAGGATCGCGAACGGGATGCCCTGCACCTGCAGCGCGTCCAGCGCCTGCTGCAGGCCGCGGCGGTTGAGCAGGCCGGTCAGCGGGTCGGTACGGCTGGCACGGTTGAGCGTACCGATACGGTCCTGCAGGGCATTGAAGCTGTGCAGCACTGCCTGCTTGAGTTGGGCGACCTCGAAGTACCACGCGCGGATGCCGCTGACGTGGCTGATCGCATTGCCAGTGTCTTCGCCGCCCTGCACGTTGCGTGCGAGCTGCCACAGTGGCAGCGAGATGCGGCGGGCGAACCACCAAGTGACCAGCAGTGACAGCAGGCCGAGCGGGATCGCGTTCCAGATCACCGCGGTCATCAACCGCGACAATGGCTGCAGCGTGGCCTCGGTCGGCCGCTGGGCGACGATGCCCCAGCCGGTGGCCGGTACCGGCGCATAGCCGGCCAGCATCGACACGCCCAGGTTGTTGCGGACCTGCTGCGCACCGCGTTCACCGCGCACGACTGCCTTCACCGCCGGGTTGCCGACCACGTAGTCGCCGACCCGCTTGCCATCGGCGTGGTACAGCAGGCGGCCATTGCGGTCCACCACGTACAGGTACGAGCCGTCGCGGTAGTAGTGCTTGCCCAGCAGCGTGTGCAGCGCACTGCGCTGGCGCAGGTAGAGGGTGCCGCTGACGTAGCCGCGATAGCGGCCCTGGCGGTCGAAGATCGGGTGCGACAGCGAGACCAGCAGCTTGCCGGTGGCCGACTGGTACGGGTCACTGATCATCGGCTGGCGCGCGGCCAGTGCCGCGTTGTTGCCGACGCTGTGCAGGATCTCGCCCTGCAACTGCAGGGTCTGTGGCGAGGTGGCGATCACCAGGCCATCGGCATCGACCACCAGCGAGGAATTGAAGCTGTTGGTCTGCAACTGCAGGCGGCTGGCTTCGTCCTGCGCCTGTGCCGGATCGAGATTGCTCTGGCCCAGCCGGGTGGCCGCATACGCCAACTCCTGCTGCGCGGCCAGCAGGAAGTTCTGGGTGGTCTCGGCCAGCTTGGTGGCATAGACGCGGTTGGCTTCCAGGGTATTGCCGACCAGCTGGTCGCGCTGCACCCGGTAGCTGGCCAGCAGGGTATTGGCCAGGGCGATGATGGCGCTGAGCAGGGCCAGGGCGAGGATCAGCTTGCCCAGGTTGAGGCGGGGAGACAGCGTTCGCATGCGTCGACGGATCCGGCAGGAGGCTGGACCCGACCGGTTCTCCGGAAGGGGCGACAGCGGGAATCGGTGGCCAGGCCCTCGGGACCGGGCAGGGTATAGGGCGAATTATCGCCAAAAGTCGGAGGCGGCAAAGTGAAACAGGTCGCCCTGCAGGCAAAAAAAAACCTGCCGCAGCGAGCGGCAGGCTTCTTCCGATGCAACGCCGGATCAGCGCTTCATCGAACCGAAGAACTCGTCGTTGGACTTGGTGTTCTTCATCTTGTCCAGCAGGAATTCCATCGCGGCCATTTCGTCCATCGGATGCAGCAGCTTGCGCAGGATCCAGATCTTCTGCAGCAGTTCCGGCTCGATCAGCAGGTCTTCGCGGCGGGTGCCGGAACGGTTGATGTCGATGGCCGGGAACACGCGCTTTTCAGCAATACGACGGCTCAGGTGCACTTCGCTGTTGCCGGTGCCCTTGAACTCTTCGTAGATCACCTCGTCCATCTTCGAGCCGGTGTCGACCAGCGCGGTGGCGATGATGGTCAGGCTGCCGCCTTCTTCCACGTTGCGCGCGGCACCGAAGAAGCGCTTCGGGCGGTGCAGGGCGTTGGCGTCCACGCCACCGGTCAGCACCTTGCCCGAGCTCGGCACCACGTTGTTGTAGGCGCGGGCCAGGCGGGTGATCGAGTCGAGCAGGATCACCACGTCCTTCTTGTGCTCGACCAGGCGCTTGGCGCGCTCGATGACCATTTCGGCCACCTGCACGTGGCGCGCGGCCGGCTCGTCGAAGGTCGAGCTGATGACCTCGCCGCGCACGGTGCGCTGCATTTCGGTCACTTCTTCCGGGCGCTCGTCGATCAGCAGCACGATCAGGTGCACGTCCGGGTGGTTGGTGGTGATGGCAGTAGCGACCTGCTGCATCATCATCGTCTTGCCGGCCTTCGGCTGCGACACGATGAGCGAGCGCTGGCCCTTGCCCTGCGGCGCCATCAGGTCGAGGATGCGGCCGGTGATGTCTTCCGACGAACCGTTGCCACGCTCCAGGGTGAAGCGGCGGCGCGGGAACAGCGCGGTCAGGTTCTCGAACAGCACCTTGTTCTTCGACGCTTCGATCGGCTCGCCGTTGATGGTGTCGACGATGTTCAGCGCGAAGTAGCGCTCGCCGTCCTTCGGGAAGCGGATGCGGCCGGAGATGTGGTCGCCGGTGCGCAGGTTGAAGCGGCGGATCTGGCTGGGCGAGATGTAGGTGTCGTCCGGGCCGGCCAGGTAGCTGGCTTCAGCCGCGCGCAGGAAGCCAAAGCCATCCGGCAGGATTTCCAGCACACCGTCGGCGGCAACGCCATCGCCGTGGCGGGTCAGCACCTTCAGCAGGGCGAAGATCACATCCTGCTTGCGGGCGCGGGCCACGCCTTCGGAGATCTGCAGCTGCTCGGCGATTTCCAGCAGCTTCTGTGCCGGCATGCGCTTGAGGTCGCTCAGCGAATAGACCGGGAAGCCCTCGGGCACGTTGGCGTGCGGGCGCGGCACGAACGGCTGCTGCTCGCCGCCGTCGTTGGGCATGCCCTCGTCGCGGAAGCGGTTGTTGCGGTCACGGTCGCGGCGGTTGCGGAAGCGGTCGCGGCGGTTGCCCTGCCCCTGGCCCTGCTGGCCATTCTGGTTGTATGGGTTCTGGCCCTGGTTCTGGCCGCCCCCCTGATGGTTGTGCTGCTGGCGCGGCTGGCCGGATTCGCGGCCTTCGCTGCCTTCGCCACCGCCACTGCTGGCAGGGGCCTCGGCGGCGGGCGCGCTCGGTGCAGGTGCTGCGGCAGGCGCCGGCGCGGGAGCTTCGGGCGCGGAGGCCAACGGCAGCGTCGGCTGCGCCGGAGCGGCGCTGGTTTCGGCGGCTGCCGGGGCGGCGGCCTTGCTCACGCGGGGCTTGCGCACACGCTTTTCGGCGGGCGCATCGGCGCTGCCGGTTTCGGAAGTGTTATCGGACAAGAGCGTTATTCCTCGCTTGAAGGTGCGAGCGCCCGGCTGGGGCGGCGAACGTTGGGAATGGGTCTGGAAGAAACTGCGTCCAGAGGGTGCGGCACGCGAACGCGGCCGGATATGCCGACACTATCATCGGCCTGCGGCGCCATGCAAGGGTCGCCGGGAACAGCATTCATCATGGGCGCAGGGGCGCCGCCGGCAGCCGCGTTCGGCGGCTGCCGGAGAACCGCAGGATCAGGCCAGGGCCTTGTCCAGCAGGCCGGCCAGCTGGGCCTTGCCCACCGCACCGATCTGCTCGCCGACCTTCTCGCCGTCCTTGAACACGACCAGGTACGGAATCGAACGCACGTGGTACTTGGCGGCCAGCGCACGGTTGTGGTCAACGTTGACCTTGGCGATCTTGGCGCGGCCCTGGTAGGCATCGGCCAGTTCGTCCAGCGCCGGGGCGATCATCTTGCACGGGCCACACCACTCGGCCCAGAAATCGACCAGCACCGGTTCCTTGGAATTCAGCACTGCGCTATCAAAGTCGGCATCGCCGACATGTACAACCTTGTCGCTCATCTTGGTTTCTCGTCTTGGATTGCACCCGGCCATGCCGGAGGTGGGTGAACTGGGCCATGCCCGGTGGCGCGACCCTCGTCGTTGCCTCGCGGCGCACTGCCGCGGTGCGTTCGGCGGGATGCCTGGACGCTCACGGCCGGCAGTGTACCCCTATCGCAGGGCAGGGACAGGCGCCGGTTGGAACCCAGCGTATCGTGATCGCTTCGATGGCCGGTATGTGTCGGATTTCACTGTCTTCCTGTACATGGGGCTGGCAGTGGGCGACACCAGCGAACCCGGGCAGGCCGTTCAAGTCCGGTGTGGCTGGGTGAAGGTAGCGTCTCTGGATGCCATGAGACGCCGCATTCCGGTTTGCCTGCCCGAGTGCGGTAAACTGGGGCATTGTGCGGCGCGCGGACCAGGTGGTCCCAGCCTGCCAACCCGCCGCAGGGGCCGCAGTTTGCGACGGTGCCCCCAGACGCTGAAGTGCCAGCCGCCCCACGGGCCGGCGGCCATACCAAGACGGACTCATGAGCGACAAACCGCTGACCGATTTGACCTTCTCCTCCTTCGAGCTGCATCCGGCCCTGCAGGCCGGCCTTGAAGGAGCCGGATTCACCCGTTGCACCCCGATCCAGGCGCTGACCCTGCCGGTCGCGCTGCCCGGTGGTGATGTTGCCGGCCAGGCCCAGACCGGCACCGGCAAGACCCTGGCCTTCCTGGTCGCTGTCGTGAACCGCCTGCTGACGCGTCCGGCCCTGGCCGACCGCAAGCCGGAAGATCCGCGCGCGCTGATCCTCGCCCCGACCCGCGAACTGGCCATCCAGATCCACAAGGATGCGGTGAAGTTCGGTTCCGACCTGGGCCTGCGCTTCGCCCTGGTCTACGGCGGCGTGGATTACGACAAGCAGCGCGAACTGCTGCAGCAGGGCGTGGACGTGATCATCGCCACCCCGGGCCGCCTGATCGACTATGTGAAGCAGCACAAGGTGGTGTCGCTGCACGCCTGCGAGATCTGCGTGCTGGACGAAGCCGACCGCATGTTCGACCTGGGCTTCATCAAGGACATCCGCTTCCTGCTCCGCCGCATGCCCGAGCGCACCACCCGCCAGACCCTGCTGTTCAGTGCCACCCTCAGCCATCGCGTGCTGGAGCTGGCCTACGAGCACATGAACGAACCGCAGAAGCTGGTGGTCGAAGCCGAGACCATCACCGCCGCGCGCGTGCGCCAGCGCATCTACTTCCCGGCCGACGACGAGAAGATTCCGCTGCTGCTGGGCCTGCTGTCGCGCAGCGAAGGCGCGCGCACCATGGTCTTCGTCAACACCAAGGTGTTCGTCGAGCGCGTGGCGCGTTCGCTGGAAAAGGCCGGCTACCGTGTCGGCGTGCTGTCCGGTGATGTGCCGCAGAAGAAGCGCGAGAGCCTGCTCAACCGCTTCCAGAAGGGCCAGCTGGAAATCCTGGTGGCCACCGACGTGGCTGCGCGCGGCCTGCACATCGACGGCATCAAGTACGTCTACAACTACGACCTGCCGTTCGACGCCGAAGACTACGTGCATCGCATCGGCCGCACCGCGCGCCTGGGTGAGGAGGGCGACGCGATCAGCTTCGCCTGCGAGCGCTACGCCATGGGCCTGCCGGACATCGAGGCCTATATCGAGCAGAAGATTCCGTCCGAGCCGGTCACCAAGGAACTGCTGACCCCGCTGCCGCGCCCGGAACGCCCGGCGCCGGCGGCAGGCGAGGAAGGCGAGGACAACGAAAGCGTCGGCCAGATCTTCCGCGAAGCGCGCGAAGCCCGCGCCGCCGAGGAAGAGCGTCGGGGCGGTGGCCGCAGCGGCGGCCGCTCAGGCAGTGGTGGTGGCCGCGGTAGTCGCGACGGTGAACGCAGCGGCGAACGCCGTGCGCGTGGCCCGCGCAAGCCGCGCGTGGAAGGCGAGCAGGGCGCTGCCGCCGCGGTTGCCGGTGCCGAAGGCGCCGCCGCCCAGGCCCCGCGTCCGCCGCGCCCGCCGCGTGCCGAAGGCGCACCGGCAGCCACGGTGGACGGTGAGCACAAGCCGCGCAAGCGCCGTCGTCGTCGCCACGGCCGTCCGGTCGAAGGTACCGAGGGTGTACAGGCCAACGCCGGCAACGGCGCCAGCCCGGTGACCCCGGTGCAGGTGGTGGCCAAGCCGGTGCGTACCGCCGCCGATACCGGTGACTCGTTCCTGACCCGCATCGGCCGCAAGATCCGCCGGATGCTGTCGGGCAGCTGATCGGCGCTGCCGATCAGCGGGTAGCACCCGACCGTTGGTCGGGTGGCTTTGAAAGGTGTGCCGACCAACGGTCGGCACCCACCAGGCGGGGCCGGTGGCACCCACCGTCTCCACGACGTCGCGCCGGTCCTGCATAATCGGGGCATGAGTGTCCTGCGCTTCGACAATGTCAGCAAACAGTACGCCGGTGGCCACGAGGCGCTGACCGATGTCAGCTTCGAGGTCGCGCCGGGCGAGATGCTGTTCGTCACCGGCCATTCCGGTGCGGGTAAAAGTACGCTGCTCAAGTTGATCCACCTCGACGAGCGGCCCAGCCGCGGCGCGGTGGTGTTCGACGAGCGCAACCTGCTGAAGGTGCGCGGCGGCGACGTGCCGCGCCACCGACGCGCGGTGGGGGCGGTCTACCAGGACCACCGCCTGCTGATGGACCGCTCCATCGCCGAGAACGTTGCACTGCCGCTGATCCTGCGCGGTACCCGCCGTAGTGACATCAACAAGCGCGTGCGCTCGGTACTCGAGCGGATGGGGCTGGGCCATCGCGAGAAGGCGCTGCCCTCGCAGCTGTCGGCCGGCGAACAGCAGCGCGTCGGCATCGCCCGCGCGATCGTCGGCGAGCCCAAGCTGCTGGTGGCCGATGAGCCGACCGGCAATCTCGACCCCACCCTGGCAGCGGAGATCATGGCCCTGTTCGCCGAGCTGCCCGCGCGCGGCACCAGCGTGCTGGTGGTCAGTCACGACCTGCCGCTGCTGCGCCGCATGCGCAAGCGCGTGCTGATCCTTGACCACGGCCGGCTGGTGGATGACATCTCGCCGCAGGACCTGGCGGAGTAACCATGGCGAAGAACGAAAACAGCGAAGCCGCCGCCCCCTCGCGCGTGGGCGTCTGGTTCCAGCACCACGTGCACAGCGTGGTGTTCAGCCTTGGCCGCGCCTGCCGCAAGCCGTGGGCGACCCTGCTGACGGTGATGGTCATGGCGCTGGCACTGGCCCTGCCGCTTGGCCTGTCGATCGCGCTGGACAACCTCAAGCAGTTCGCCGGCAGCGTGCAGCAGTCGCGCGACATCAACGTGTTCCTGAAGGGCAACGTCGATGGTCCCGGCGCACTGCGCCTGGCCGGCCAGCTGCGCGACCGCGACGACGTGGCCGAAGTGAACGTGCGCACGCCCGAGCAGGGCCTGCAGGAACTGCGCGATGCCGGCCTCGGTGAGGCGATCGACGCACTCAACGACAATCCATTGCCCTCGCTGCTGGTGATCACCCCGGGCCAAGGCAAGGACGACGCACGCCTGGCGCGCGCGCTGGAGAGCCTGCCCGAGGCCGACCTGGTGCAGCACGATGCACTGTGGCGCCAGCGCCTGGATGCCTGGCTGGCGTTCGGCGCGCGGCTGGTGCAGGTGCTGTCGGTGCTGCTCGGCGCGGGTGCCGCGCTGGTGGTCGGCAACACGGTGCGCCTGGACATCCAGGCGCGCCGCGAAGAGATCGGCGTGCTGCAGCTGCTTGGCGCCAGCGATGGCTTCATCCGCCGCCCCTTCCTGTATCTGGGTGCGTGGTATGGCCTGGGCGCAGGCGCGGTTGCACTGGCCCTGATCGGCGCCGCCGGTGCCGCGCTGCGCGTGCCGCTGGCCGAACTCTCGCGCAGCTACGGCAGCCCGTTCGTGCTGCATGGCCTGGACCTGCTGCATGGTGGCCTGGTCCTGCTCGGCACGCTGCTGCTGGGCTGGCTGGGTGCCTGGCTGGTGACCGGCCACTTCCTCCGCCAGACCCGCCCGACCGATACCTGAGACCGGCATGCAACCGCAAGCGCTGAAGCACCTTGAAGGGCCCGCGACGCGGGTGATGGTGGTCGATGGCTCGAAGCTGGTCCGCAAGCTGATCGCCGACGTCCTGCAGCGCGACCTGCCGGGCGTGGAGGTGATTGGCTGCGACAGCATCGAAGACGCGCAGCAGGCGCTGGCGCAGGGCCCGGTGGACCTGGTGACGACCTCGCTGACCCTGCGTGATGGCGACGGCCTGGCGCTGGCGCGCATGGTCCGCGAAGCGGCCGGACAGGCCTATGTGCCGGTGATCGTGGTTTCCGGCGACGCCCAGCAGCACCTGGAGCAGCGCCGCTTCACCGAGTACGTCACCGACTATTTCGACAAATCCCTGGGCCATGAAGCGCTGGCGACCTTCATCCGTGGCTATGTGCAGCCGCAGACCATCCCCGGCGCCACCATCCTCTATATCGAGGACAGCCGCGTAGTGGCCGAGGCCACCAAGCGCATGCTCGAGCGGCAGCAGTTGAACGTGCTGCACGTGGTCAGCGCCGAAGAGGCCTTCACCCTGCTCACCGCCGAGTCGCTGGGCCGCAGCCGCCACCGCATCGACCTGGTGCTGACCGACGTCACCCTGAAGGGCGAGCTGAGCGGCCGCGACGTGGTGCAGCGCGTGCGCGTGGACTTCGGCTACGGCAAGCGCCGCCTGCCCGTGCTGGTGATGACCGGCGACGGCAACCCCCACAACCAGACCGGGCTGCTGCAGTCCGGTGCCAACGACCTGGTGCTCAAGCCGATCGAGGAGCGGCTGCTGGTCACCAAGGTGCTGTTCCAGCTGCGCCTGGCTCGATTGAATGATGGACCTTTATTGCGATGATCGATGAAGTAACCGACACCCCGACGATCCAGCTGGAACCGAGCTGGAAGCAGCACGTCGGTGAGTACCTGTTGCAGCCGCAGATGCGCGAGCTGTCGGCCTTCCTGCGCCAGCGCAAGGCCAGCGGTGCGGCGGTGTTCCCGCCCGGGCCGCAGATCTTCGCAGCGTTTGACGCCACGCCGTTCGAGCAGGTGAAGGTGGTGATCCTCGGCCAGGACCCGTACCACGGGCGCGGCCAGGCCCACGGCCTGAGTTTCTCGGTACCGCCCGGCGTGCCGGTGCCGCCGTCGCTGCTGAACATCTACAAGGAGATCGAGAGCGATCTCGGTATCCCGCGCCCGGACCACGGCTGCCTGATCCCGTGGGCGCAACGGGGCGTGCTGCTGCTCAATGCCGTGCTGACGGTGGAGGAGGGCAAGGCCGGCGCGCACCAGGGCCGTGGTTGGGAAGGCTTCACCGATCATGTGGTGGACGTGCTCAACCGCGAGCGCGAAGGCCTGGTGTTCATGCTCTGGGGCGCCTACGCGCAGCAGAAGGGCAAGGTCATCGACACCCGCCGCCATCGCGTGCTGAAGGCCCCGCATCCGTCGCCGCTGTCGGCCCATCGTGGCTTCCTCGGCTGCCGCCATTTCTCCATGGCCAACGAGTACCTGCAGCGCCGCGGCCAGGCCCCGATCGACTGGTCGCTGCCGCCGCGCTCGGCGCTCTGAGCGCCGGCGAGTGGCCGGGCCTGAACGCCGGGCAACGTTCCCCGTCCTGAATGGGCCTCCGGAACGGCGCGTTCAGCTCCGCTTGACCGGAATCGGCAGGTTTTCAGTGGGTAATTGCTTGAATTCCAAGGGATTGTGAATCCCGAAAAGCGTGCTCGCCACTGTCATCAAATCGCGCTACGGTAGGGTTCTGTTTGGGACCAGTGTTGCATCAATAGGATGCTGGAACTTTTTCCTCCTTTAGCAGTCCAAATCCCGGACTGCTAAGATGGGTGCCTATGAGCCAGAACACCTCTACTGCCCTTGTGGCAAACAATCTCCCGATTCCCAGTGCGCTCGGTTCGCTGGACGCCTACATCGGTGCCGTGCACCAGATTCCGGTGCTGTCGGTCGATGACGAACAGGACCTGGCCCGTCGCTTCCGCGACGGCAACGATCTGGACGCCGCCCGCGAGCTGGTGCATTCGCACCTGCGCTTCGTGGTGCACGTGGCCCGCGGCTACAACGGCTACGGCCTCGCCCTGGGCGACCTGATCCAGGAAGGCAACATCGGCCTGATGAAGGCGGTCAAGCGCTTCGACCCGGACATGGGCGTGCGCCTGGTCTCCTTCGCCGTGCACTGGATCCGTGCCGAAATGCACGAGTTCATCCTGAAGAACTGGCGCATCGTGAAGGTCGCCACCACCAAGGCGCAGCGCAAGCTGTTCTTCAACCTGCGCAAGTCGAAGACGCGCCTGGGCTGGATGAACGCGGCGGAAGTCAGCGCGGTGGCCAAGGATCTGAACGTGTCCGAGCGCGAGGTCATGGAAATGGAGTCGCGCCTGTCCGGCCGCGATATCGGTTTCGATGCGCCGTCCGACGAGGACAACGAACACGCACCGCCGTCGCCGGCTGCGTTCCTGGTTGCCGATGATGAAGACCCGTCGATGGCCTACGAGCGCGAGGACAACGAAGACAACCAGATGCAGCTGCTGCGCGAAGGCCTGGCCGAATTGGATGCGCGTTCGCGTGACATCATCCGCCGCCGTTGGCTGGATGCCGACAGCAAGGTGACGCTGCAGGAACTGGCAGACGAGTACGGCGTGTCGGCCGAACGCATCCGCCAGGTCGAGGCGAATGCCCTGAAGAAGATGAAGGCGCTGTTCACCGCGTAAGGCATGGATCTTAGGTTCGGTTCCTATTTCCGGAACCCGTTCTGATGAAATGCCCCGGCGTTGGTCGGGGCTTTTTTTGTTCGGCCGGCATGGCAGTTGGTAATGCAGGCCGCTGATCGGCTGCTTCAGTAGTACCAGCCCATGGCTGGCAGTCATGCGCTTCCGGTGGCCGTTCAAGCCCTCGCGAGGTTCATAGCCAAGGGCCTGGTCCAATTCAGAATGGTCCCTTTGGCCTCAGTCCTGGAGTTGGACTCCGATGACTGCCTTCCTGTGCTATGAATGCCAAGCCTTGCTTCAAGGCTCTTTCATGGATTGGAATGATGCGCAGGTTCGGGAGAACTGCAGGCGGTGTGTCCACCCGCTTCGGGGCATTTGAAGGTCGAACTCGCAAGCTTGGTGTCATAGGCGCCTGGCTGTGCTGCTTGCTGCTGATGGGCCTTGGCCTGTCACCATCCGCAATCGCCCAGACAACGATCACATACATTCACACTGATGCCCTCGGCTCGGTTGTGGCCGAAAGCGATGCCAACGGCAACGTCATCAAACGATATGACTACGAGCCCTACGGGGCCGTGGTAGGCGGTCAGGTCACGGATGGACCTGGGTACGCCGGACATGTGAGTGACTCGGCCACAGGGCTGAGCTACATGCAACAGCGCTACATGGATCCACAATTGGGTGTGTTTTTGTCAGTGGACCCAGTCACCGCTCACCAAAAGCCAGTTGAGCAGTTCAATAGGTATCGGTACGCGAACGGGAATCCCTACAGGTTCGTCGATGCGGATGGAAGGCAGGCCGCAGAGCGATTCGTTGAGCAGCATCGGAGGGATATTGCTGCCGGAAATGGCGCCGTATACGAGCCGATGAGACCGGCCGCAATCGCTGTTACAGCGGCAATGGCTGCCCCAGTGCTGATCGAAGCTGGCATGGTTGCGATGGCCAATCCAAGTGTCATATCAGCAGCTACCAGTATCGCTGCTGATATCGCAGGAGTTACAGGTGCCGGTGGAGCAGGTGTGGCGGCATCCAATGCTCTGAGTGTTGAAGGTCGGGCACTTCTGAATTCCCGACCTGTGGGAAGTGCACTCAAAGCCGACGCTGGGCACAATTCGGCGACCTTTATGCGAGAGACGGCTGCAGAAGCGGGTGTTCATACTCCGTTGACAGGGGGTGACGGCGTGGTCCGCACTCTGACGCAGCTGCCAGGTGAACTCAATGGAAAGGCCGGTCGATTTGAATACATAGTCGACAAGGCTGGCGACTTGACCCATCAAAGATTTGTGGAAGGTGGCAGCATGAACGGAATACCAAACAAGAAGTGAGTGTCCATGAGAACGTATGACTCTATTCAACCCTATGGACCCTGGAATCAGACCGAGGTGGCATGGGCACTGGGGCGCCATCTGATTGACTTTGAGGTTGTGAAGCACTGCGCGTCGGAGCAGAAGGAACTGGAAGGGAAGTTCAATCTGAACGCCTTGATTGAAAGGCTTGAAGGGGTTCTTCCCGATGAGCGTAATAGCGTAGCTGCGCAGTTGGCGGCATTCGATAAGAACTCAAACGAGGATGAGATTCTCAGAAGATGGCTTGTTGCATTTCTCGCGGACGCCTACGCCAAGCGCGATGAGATTGCTGATCCGCTCGGAGAGGTTGAGAGGATCTACGCTGATTTTGATTACCCGGAGTCTCTGGGGAGCTTTGTCAGGTACATGCCAGCTTCTGATGGGTATGATCCGTCTGCTCACTCACATGAGCAGAACGTTGCGCGGCTCTTCGAGAACTGGAAACGTTATCTTGACTCGGCGAAATAGCGGATTCAATCAGCGTAATTTCCTTCGCTTGACGTGCGTCGCCTCTTCCCGAAGCGCACCGTCCCGGCTTCCATGCCGAGGACGGTGAAGACTCCCAGAATCCGTGATCTGGTTCCATGCAGGAGGCTGCGTGGTGGATCTATCAGGCCTTACCCCTCACGCGCGATCGCGCGCCAGCCGATGTCGTTGCGGTGGAACTCGTTGGCCCAGCTCACCTTGGCCACGCCGGCATAGGCCTTCGTCTGCGCATCACGCACGCTGTCGCCCAGTGCGGCCACGCACAGCACGCGGCCGCCGGCACTGACCACCTGGCCCTGCGCATCCAATGCCGTACCGGCATGGAACACCTTGGCGCTGGCCGGCACGTCGCCGAGGCCGGAAATCACATCACCGGTGATCGGCGATTCCGGGTAGGGCTTCGCGGCCAGCACCACGCCCAGTGACGGGCGCGCATCCCACTGCGCTTCTACCTGGTCCAGGCGGCCATCAATCGCCGCTTCCACCAGCTCGACCAGGTCCGACTGCAGGCGCAGCATCACCGGCTGGGTTTCCGGATCGCCGAAGCGCACGTTGAATTCAATTACCTTCGGCGCGCCGCTGGCATCGATCATCAGGCCGGCGTAGAGGAAACCGGTGAACGGGATGCCGTCGGCGATCATGCCCTGCACGGTCGGGTTCACCACTTCGCGCATCACGCGTGCATGCACCTCCGGCGTCACTACCGGCGCCGGCGAGTACGCGCCCATGCCACCCGTGTTGGGGCCGGTGTCGCCGTCGCCGACGCGCTTGTGGTCCTGCGAGGTGGCCATCGGCAGCGCATGCACGCCGTCCACCATCGAAATGAAGCTGGCTTCCTCGCCATCGAGGAATTCCTCGATCACCACGCGGGCGCCGGCATCGCCGAACGCGTTGCCGGAGAGCATGTCACGCACCGCGTCTTCGGCCTCGGCCAACGTCATTGCGACGATCACGCCCTTGCCGGCGGCGAGGCCATCGGCCTTGACCACGATCGGCGCACCCTTCTCGCGGATGTAGGCCAGGGCAGCGTCCACGTCGGTGTGCACGGCATAGAACGCGGTGGGGATGTTGTGGCGGGCCAGGAAGTCCTTGGCGTAGGCCTTGCTGCCTTCCAGCTGCGCGGCGGCGGCGGTCGGCCCGAAGATGCGCAGGCCGGCGGCGCGGAAGCGGTCGACCACGCCGGCCACCAGCGGTACTTCCGGGCCGACCACGGTCAACGCCACGCCTTCGGCCTGGGCCAGCGCCAGCAGGCTGTCGATATCGGTCACCTTCACCGCCACGTTGCGGCACTTGTCTTCGCTGGCGGTACCGGCGTTGCCGGGCGCCACGATCACTTCGGTGACACGGGAGGACTGGGCCAGCTTCCATGCCAGGGCGTGTTCGCGGCCGCCAGAGCCGATGACGAGGATCTTCATGGGACAGGGTTCTCGGGTGCGGAAAAGAAAGCCGGGCAGGGCCCGGCTTGGTGATGCGGATCAGTGGCGGAAGTGGCGCACGCCGGTGAACACCATGGCCAGGCCATGTTCGTCGGCGGCGGCGATCACTTCGGCATCGCGCATCGAACCGCCCGGCTGGATGACCGCCTTGATGCCGGCGGCAGCGGCGGCATCAATGCCATCGCGGAACGGGAAGAACGCATCGGAGGCCATCACCGAACCTTCCACCACCAGGTTCGCATCGGCGGCCTTGATGCCGGCGATGCGGGCCGAGTACACGCGGCTCATCTGCCCGGCACCGACACCGATGGTGCGGTTGTCCTTGGCATAGACGATCGCGTTGGACTTGACGAACTTGGCTACCTTCCAGGCGAACAGCAGGTCGGTGAACTGCTTGTCGGTCGGCGCCAGCTTGCTGACCACCTTCAGCTCGTCGCGGGTCATGCCGCGGTTGTCCGACGACTGCAGCAGCAGGCCCGAGCCGACGCGCTTGCTGTCGAAGTTGTTCAGGCCATCGCCATGCGGGATGCGCAGCACGCGCACGTTGGCCTTCTTCTGCGCGTACTCCAGCGCGGCCGGCTCGTAGTCCGGGGCAATCAGCACTTCCACGAACTGGCGGTCCAGGATCACCTTGGCGGTGGCGGCGTCCAGCGGCGTGTTGAAGGCGATGATGCCGCCGAAGGCGCTGGTCGGGTCGGTGGCGTAGGCCAGCTCGTAGGCATCGCCGTTGCCGGCACCGACGGCCACGCCGCACGGGTTGGCGTGCTTGACGATGACGCAGGCCGGCGCATCGAACTGGCGCACGCATTCCCACGCCGCGTCAGCATCGGCCAGGTTGTTGTAGCTCAGTTCCTTTCCCTGCAACTGCTGGAACGTGGCCAGCGTGCCCGGCACCGGGTACAGGTCGCGGTAGAACGCGCCGCTCTGGTGCGGGTTTTCGCCGTAGCGCAGGTCCATCACCTTCACGAAGGTCGAGTTCATCTGTGCCGGGTACTCGGCACGCACCGGCACGGCGGCGTCGGTGGCGGTGACCGCCGACAGGTAGTTGCTGATCGCCGCGTCGTACTGGGCGACGCGGTTGAACGCGGCCACCGAGAACGCGAAGCGGGTGGCGGCCGACAGCTGGCCGTCGTTGGCGTCCAGCGAGGCCAGCAGTTCGGCGTACTGCGACGGGTCGGTGGCCACCGCCACGCGGGCGAAGTTCTTGGCTGCCGAACGCAGCATGGCCGGACCGCCGATGTCGATGTTCTCGACCGCGTCGGCCAGGGTGCAGTCGGCCTTGGCGGTGACCGACTCGAACGGGTACAGGTTCAGCACCAGCAGGTCGATGGCACCGATGCCATGCTCGGCCATCACCGCATCATCCAGGCCCGAACGGCCCAGCAGGCCACCGTGCACCATCGGGTGCAGGGTCTTGACCCGACCGTCCATCATTTCCGGGAAACCGGTGACCTCGGCCACGTCCTTCACGGCCAGGCCCGCCTCGCGGATCGCCTTGGCGGTGCCGCCGGTGGACAGCAGCTCCACGCCGCGTGCCGCCAGCGCAGTGGCCAGCTCGACCAGACCGGTCTTGTCGGAAACGGAGAGGAGGGCCCGGCGGACGGGCAACAGATCAGCAGTCATGGGACGGAATCGGCAGCGGAGCGGGGCCGATATTGTAGGCGGTGGGGGCCGGTGGCGGGCGCCGCAGGGGCAGATTTGCCGTGGCAGTTGACGTAAAGGCGGGTCGGGCACATCGATCCGGCCCGATCCGGGGGCTGGGCTGCGGACCGGAGCAGGGTTGTTGGAATCTGCCAACGATGGGGTAGGCTGTGCCCCGCACTGCCAAGGATCAGCGGGTACGGATCATGTCGATCTACGCATTGAAAGGACGTTTCCAGGACCTGTTGCGTCCGGCCGTACGCGGTCTGTTCCGCATGGGGATCACTGCCAATACGGTGACCGTGGCCGCTGCCGTGGTCTCACTGCTGGTGGCCGCGGCCGTGTGGTGCTGCGCGCCTGCCCAGCCTCTGCTGTACCTGCTGCTGCCGTTGTGGATGCTGCTGCGCATGGCGCTCAACGCGGTGGACGGCATGCTGGCGCGCGAATTCGGCCAGCAATCGCGGCTGGGCGCCTATCTGAACGAATTGTGCGATGTGATCGCCGATGCGGCGCTGTACCTGAGCCTGCTCAGCGTACCCGGCGTGCGCCCGGAGGCGCTGTGGCTGCTGGCCTGGACGGCGGCGCTGAGCGAGTACGCCGGCGTGCTGGGGCTGATGGTCGGTGCCAGCCGCCGCTATGACGGCCCGATGGGCAAGAGCGACCGCGCCTTCGTGATCGGTGCGCTGGGCTTGCTGCTGGCCTTCGGCTGGGGCGGTGCACTGACGGCCAGCGGCGTGGCTGCAGCCATGGCAGTGTTGTGCGTGCTGACGATGATCAGCCGCGTCCGTCGCGGACTGCGGGAAGCGGCGGTTTCGCCGAATTAATCAAGCAGATACAAAAAGACAATCAGGAGATTGCATGCGTCAGGCGCAGGAACGGGAATTCCACAGCTTCGACCAGGTACCGCTGTTCTACCGGTACTGGGCGGGCACCACCGCAACCCCGGCCACCAAGGCCATCGTGCTGCTGCACCGCGGCCACGAGCACTCCGGCCGGGTCACCCACCTGGTCGATGAGCTGGACCTGCCCGACACCGCCTTCTTCGCCTGGGATGCGCGCGGCAATGGCCGTTCGCCGGGCGCACGTGGCGATGCACCGGGCTTCCCGGCGCTGGTGCGCGACCTCGATAGCTTCATTGCCCACATCGGTGCCGAGCACGGCATCGCGGTGGAAAATATCGTGGTGATCGCGCAGAGCGTGGGCGCGGTGGTCGCCGCGACCTGGGTGCACGATTACGCGCCGCGCCTGCGTGCGCTGGTGATGGCTTCGCCGGCGTTCAAGGTGAAGCTGTACGTGCCGTTCGCGCGCCCGGGCCTGGCCTTGATGCAGAAGCTGCGCGGCAACTTCTTCGTCAACAGCTATGTCAAGCCGCAGTGGCTGACCCATGATCCGGCGCGGGTGGAAAGCTACCGTACCGATCCGCTGATCACCCGGCCGATCTCGGTGCGCGTGCTGCTGGGCCTGTACGAAGCGGCTGACCGCATCGTCGCCGATGCGCAGGCCATCAGCGTGCCGGTGCAGCTGCTGGTGTCCGGTTCGGACTTCGTGGTGCACCGTGGCCCGCAGGATCGCTTCTATGAACGCCTGTCCAGCCCGATCAAGGAGCGGGTGCATCTGCCGGGCTTCTTCCACGACACGCTGGGCGAGCGCGATCGGGCACCAGCACTGGCGCGCATCCGCAGCTTCATCCAGACGCGTTTTGCCGAGCCGCTGCGCGAACTGCCGCGGCGTGACGCGCACCGTCATGGACCGACCTTCGAGGAATCAGAGATCCTGGCGTGGCCACCCGAACGCAACAGCCTGGCCGACCTGCGCTGGCGCGTGGTGCGCGGCGGCCTGCGCTTCGGTGGCACGCTGTCCGAAGGCATTGCGCTGGGCCTGAAGACCGGTTTCGATTCCGGCAGCACGCTCGACTACATCTATCGCAACGAAGCGCGCGGCAAGGGCCCGCTGGGCCGCATGGTCGACCGCAATTACCTGGACGCAATCGGCTGGCGCGGCATCCGCATCCGTGGCCAGCACCTGCAGGAACTGCTGCGCGATGCCGCCCAGCGCCTGCGCGGGCAGGGCACGCCGGTGCGCGTGCTGGACGTGGCCGCCGGCCATGGCCGCTATGTGCTGGAAGCGCTGGGCCAGGGCGAACAGCGCGCCGACCGCATCGTGTTGCGTGATTTCAGCGACTTGAACGTGACCCAGGGCCAGGCGTTGATCGAGCGCCTCGGTGCAGCCGACATTGCGCGCTTCGAGCAGGGCGATGCGTTCGACCCGGCACAGCTGGCCACGGTGGACCCGGCGCCGACGCTGGCGGTGGTGTCCGGCCTGTACGAGCTGTTCCCCGACAACGATGCGGTGCTGCGATCGCTGCAGGGCATCGCTGCGGCAGTGCCAGTGGGCGGCTACCTGGCCTACACCGGCCAACCCTGGCACCCGCAGTTGGAGTTCATCGCCCGCGCGTTGACCAGCCACCGTGGTGGTGCAGCATGGGTGATGCGTCGCCGCACCCAGCAGGAGATGGATGAGCTGGTGCGCCTGGCCGGGTTCGAGAAGGTGACGCAGCGTATCGACGACTTCGGCATCTTCACCGTGTCGCTGGCGCGCCGGACCGCGTGATGGCGATGCTGGCTGCAACCCCGTTGGCCGTGGAAGGGCGCCCTTGGCGGCGCGCGCTGCTGTGGCTGGCGCTGCTGGGTCCGTTCTTCTTTGCCAGCTACGGCTTCGCCAACTGGATGGCCGGCCGCCACGCTACGCTGCCGGTGATGGCGTTCGCCTGGGAGACGCGCATTCCCTTCGTGCCGTGGACGATCGTGCCGTACTGGTCGATCGACCTGTTCTACGCGGTCTCGTTCTTCCTGTGCCGTCAGCGCCTCGAACTGGACCGGCACGCGCTGCGGCTGCTCAGTGCACAGCTGATCGCGGTGACCTGTTTCCTGCTGTGGCCACTGCGCTTCAGCTTCGAGCGGCCGGAGATCGGCGGCGTGTTCGGTTGGCTGTTCGATGTGCTGCTGGGCTTCGACAAGCCGTTCAACCAGGCGCCATCGCTGCACATCGTGCTGCTGATCGTGCTGTGGGTGAAGTTCGCGCAGTACCTGCACGGCGTGTGGCGTTGGGTGCTGCATGTGTGGGCACTGCTGATCGGTGTTTCGGTGCTGACCACGTTCCAGCATCATTTCATCGATATCCCGACCGGCCTGCTGGCCGGCTGGCTGTGCGTCTGGCTGTGGCCGGAGCAGGGTACGCCGCCGCTGCGGGCCTGGCGCACGGCGCGTGATCCAAAGCGCTGGCGTCTGGCCTCGTTCTATCTGCTGGGCGCGGGGGTGCTGCTGGTGCCGGTGGTGGTGCTGGGGGGCACGGCGCTTTGGCTGCTGTGGCCGGTGGTGTCGCTGCTGCTGGTGGCGCTGGCCTATGCGGGGCTGGGTACGGCGGTGTTCCAGAAACGCGCCGATGGTCGCCTGACCGTGGCCGCGCGCTGGCTGCTGGCGCCGTACCTGGGTGCAGCCTGGATCAATTCGCGGCTATGGACGCGGCGTGTGCCGCAGCCGGTGCCGGTGATGGACGGCGTGTGGCTGGGGCGCATTCCCGACGGCGCGTTGCCGCCGCCACTGTCGGGCGTGGTGGATGCCTGTGCCGAGCTGTCCTGCCGCGCGCCAGGCGCGGCGTACGCCAGTGTGCCGATGCTGGACCTGGTAGTGCCCACGCCGGAGCAGCTGCGCGAGGCAGTCGAGGCCATCGAGCGGCTCCATGCGCACGGACCGTTGCTGGTGTGCTGTGCGCTGGGCTATTCGCGCAGTGCGGCCAGCGTGGCCACCTGGCTGCTGCGCAGCGGTCGTGCGGCCGATGCTGACGCTGCGGTCGCGATCGTGCGTGTGGCACGCCCCGGCATCGTGCTGGGCGCGGCGCATCTGCATGCCATCACCGCTGCAGCAGGAGCGCGCGCATGAGCACCGTTCCCGATCTGGCGACCATGCAGCTGCTGCTGCGGCAGGGGCGTTGGCCGGCATGCCTGTCGCTGGGCCTGTTGCTGGTGGCGTTGCTGCTGCTCGGCATCGAGACGGGGCTGGCGATGATCGCTGCCGGGCTGTTGCTGCTCAGTGTTGCCGCGGGCATCGCACAGGCCTACCACGCGTGGCGTGTGGGGCTGGATGCCGACCTGCTGCAGCTGCTGCGCGATGAGGGCCTGCACGACGAAGCCGCCGCGCGCCGCACCGATCAGCTGCTGCACGACAGTGGCCTGCGCCGTGCCTCGCCCGCTGCACAACTGCGCGGCTGGGATGCGCGTTGGGCCGGCATGCGCCGCCTGCTGCTGCGCCAGTACCTGCTGACCGCAGTGCAGTTCGTACTGCTGGTGGTGGCCGTGTTGTGGCCGCAGACGTGAACGGGAGGGACCGATGCTTGCCGAACTGATTGCCCGCGCCTGCAGTGGCGCGATCCATGTGGTGACCGGCGCCCGCGCGCTGTGGATCGGCTGTGCGCCGTCCAGCGAGCGTCGCGTGTACTACGGCAACCATGCCAGCCATGGTGACTTCGTGCTGATCTGGTCGTCGATGCCACCGGCATTGCGACGGCAGGTGCGCCCGGTGGCCGCGGCCGAATACTGGCAGCGCGACGGCCTGCGTCGCTACCTGATCGACGCGGTGTTCAACGGTGTGCTGGTCGAGCGCGAGGCCGGGCATCGTCAGCAGGATCCGCTGCAGGTACTGCGCGAGGCCGTGGACGAAGACTGCTCGCTGATCCTGTTTCCGGAAGGCACGCGCAATGTGGGCGATGAGCCGCTGCTGCCGTTCAAGAGCGGCATCTACCACCTGGCACGGCAACGACCGGAACTGGAGTTCGTGCCGGTGTGGATCGACAACCTGAAGCGGGTGATGCCCAAGGGCCGGTTCCTGCCGCTGCCGCTGCTGTGCACGGCCACCTTCGGTACGCCGCTGCGGCTGCAGGCTGACGAGGACAAGGCCGCCTTCCTGGCCCGCAGCCGACAGGCGCTGCTGGACCTGGCGCCGAATGGAGGTCGTGCATGAGTTTCGTGCTGGATGTATCTGGCGATCTGGCAACGCAGAGTGTCGGCCAGCAGACCGGCCTGCTGTTTGCCGGTGTGGGGGCGGTGCTGGTGCTGGCCACGCTGGTGGCCGAGACCCTGCGCTGGCGCCAGCGCGGCCAGCCCAGTGCAGTCATCGCCAACCTGGTGTCACGCATCCGCGCCTGGTGGGTGATGGCGATCGTGGTCGGGCTGGCGCTGTTCTTCGGACGTGCCGGGGTGATCGTGCTGTTCGCGATCATCTCGCTGTTCGCGTTGCGCGAGTTCATCACGCTGGCGCCGACCCGCTCGGGCGACTACTACGCGCTGCTGGCCGCGTTCTACATCGTCCTGCCGTGGCAGTACTACCTGGTGTGGATCGACTGGTACGGCATGTACACGCTGCTGATTCCGGTCTATGCGTTTCTGTTCCTGCCGATCCTGTCGACCATCGGCGGTGATACCACGCACTACCTGGAGCGGACCGCGAAGGTGCAGTGGGGCCTGATGATCTGCGTGTTCTGCATCTCGCACGTGCCGCTGCTGCTGAACCTGCACGTGCCGGGCTACGATCCGGCGCGCAACGTATTGCTGTTCGCTTTCCTGGTGATCGTGGTGCAGTCCTCGGACGTGCTGCAGTACATCTGGGGCAAGCTGCTGGGCAAGCATCTGATTGCGCCGAAGCTGTCGCCATCGAAGACGGTGGAGGGCTTCGTCGGTGGCGTGCTGAGTGCCAGCGCGCTGGGCGCAGCGCTGTGGTGGATCACCCCGTTCACGCCGCTGCAGGCGTTCGGCCTGTCGCTGCTGATCAACCTGATGGGGTTCTGGGGCGGCCTGGTGATGTCGGCGATCAAGCGTGATCGTGGCATCAAGGACTGGGGCCACATGATCGAGGGCCATGGTGGCATGCTCGACCGGCTGGATTCGGTGTGCTTCGCCGCGCCGGTGTTCTTCCACGTGGTGCGGTATTACTGGAAGGCGGGCGGCGGCGGTTGATTCTGCCGGCTTCCATCCACGCATGGCGTGGATCTACCGGTAGTGCCGGCCGCTGGCCGGCAACTGCAACATCGTGCCATCGTGCATCATTGGGTTGCCCGCCAGCGGCTGGCGCCACCCACGCGCGCGCTTACGCGCTGATGCCGTATTCCTTCAGCTTCTTGCGCAGGGTGGCACGGTGGATGCCCAGCATCGCCGCGGCGCGGCTCTGGTTGCCTTCGCAGTGGTTGAGCACTTCCACGAACAGCGGGATCTCCATCTCGCGCAGCACGATCTCGTAGACATCGTCCGCATCGCAGCCATCAAGGTCACGCAGGTAGCGGCGCACGGACTGGGCGACGTGTTCACGCAGCGGTGGCCGGGGAGCGCCACGACTGTTGTCAGGACGAGAAAGGACAGCGTTCAAGGGGGTTCCCGATTCGGTTGGCCCGTGCGCGCGGAGCGCGCGGCCGGACGAGGTGGTGGCGGCCAGTCTAGCGCGAGCGTGCCCGGCCTGCCACGGCTGGTCGCCTGCCCCCGGTCAGAGAAAGTCGAAGGTGAATGCGACGGTGGACGCAGCGGGCTCCTGTACCCGGAACGCGACGCGCGCGCTCTGGCCCGGTTCCAGCAGGGCTGCGCCGGGGTTCTCACCCAGGTATTGCGCGGGCGTGAACACGCCGCTGCCGATCACCCGGCCATCGGCATCGGACAATGACAGCCGCAGGTCCGGCCACGCCTGTGCCCAGCGCGCATCATTGCGGATGCTGGCCTGCACCTGCAGCACGCCGGCCTGGCCTGGCAAGGGGCGGATCTCGCGGCTGGTCATGGTGAACGCAGCGGGCTCGTGCCAGGCGGGCAGGCTGCAGCGCAGCACGCCACACAGTGCACCCAGCCATACGCGGTTGCCGGCGTCGGCAGCCAGCCGCGCACGGTCGGCCAGCACACTCTGCAGGACCAGCAACAACGCCAGCCCGGCGACCAGCAGCCAGTGCCAGCGGGGGGCTGGCAGCGTGCGCTGGCGTGCGCTGCCGAGGAAGCTGGGGGCATCGCTGGTGACCGCCGTTGCCTGCACCGCGGCCAGCGCCGGTTCGATGGCTGCAGCTTCAGCAACGATGACAGCGTCATCGTCGTGTCGCATTTGTGTGGCCGGTGGTTGCGCCAGATTGCTGGGCTCGGCCTGCACCTGCTCCACAGGCGTTGTCTGCCCGGTTTGATCCTGCATGCGCGGATCGGACGCAGGCGCAACCTCACCTTCCGGGGTCTTGCGCAGGAAGGTGGCCAGGGGGCGGCGGGGTGGGTTCGGCTCGGACATGCTCAGGGCGCGGGCTCGGATCCAGCGGTCATTCAACCACGATCAGGCGCGGCGCACGCCAGTGATGCGCATCCAGTCGCCGTCCTGGGTGGCCTGCAGATCATCGAACCAGGCCGCGTAGCGCTGCAGCAGTTCGCCTTCCTGGCCATGCAGGATGCCGGACAGGGCGATGCGGCCGCCGGCGGCGACGCGTGCGGCCAGCAGTTCGGCCAGCGCATCCAGCGCCGAGGCGAGGATGTTGGCGACCACGATCGGATAGGTCGCGGCCGGTTCGTCCTGCGGCAGGTACACGTGCATGCGGGCCTGTTCGCCGTTGCGCTCGGCATTGTCGGCGGTGGCGACCAGCGCCTGCGGATCGTTGTCCACGCCGATGGCTTCAGCGGCGCCCAGCTTCAGCGCGGCCAGTGCAAGGATGCCCGAGCCGCAACCGAAGTCGAGCACGCGCTGGCCCTGCAGCAGGCCATCCACGGCCAACTGGTCCAGCCAGCGCAGGCACAGTGCGGTGGTCGGGTGGGTACCCGAACCGAACGCCAGGCCCGGGTCCAGCCGTACCACGGCGGCGTCGGCGGCCTGTGCGGCGTCGGGCAGTTCGTGATTCCACGGCACGATCCAGGTACGGCTGCCGAAATCCATCGGCTGGAACTGGTCCAGCCAGGCGCGTTCCCAGTCTTCATCCTCGACCGCGCGGAAGCTGCCGCTGCTCCAGTCCAGTTCCGGATCGAAGGATTCCAGTGCGGCCAGCAGCAACAGCGCGTTGCTGTCGGCGGGGAACAGCGCGCTCAGCACCAGGGTGTCCCACAGCGGGGTCTCGCCCACGCCTGGTTCGAGAATGGCCTGTTCGTTGCTGGTATCGGCCTCGGCATCGAGCAGGGTCACGGCCAGTGCACCCACGTCCTCCAGCGCATTTTCATAGCGGGGCTGGGTGGCTTCGGTGCAGCGCAGGGTCAGTTCCAGGAACGGCATGGTGGTGGGGGCAATCGCAGGAAAGGGGGCCATGCTAGACCATCGGAGCGTCTCCGTATTGCCTGAGATGCTGTGCCTGGATGAACGAAGCCCGTTCAGACAGGCCCGTCGGGCCTTGCTAAACTTCGTGCTTTCCTGTGTGCCGTATCGCCCGCCGCCGCCGATGGCCTTCGCTCCTACCCTGAAAACCTGGTTGCTCGTGCTGCCGGCCGTGGCCGTGCTGGGCGTGGCCGGCTATCGGGCCAGCGGCCATGCTCCGGCTTCTTCGGTAGCCTCGGCGGATCTGGCGGCTGGAGGGGCGGCCACTGACAGTGCGGCACCGCTGCCGGTGATGCCGGAGGCGCTCGCGCGCCGGCTGGCACCCTTCGAGCGTGGCGGTGCATTGCCGTCCGGGCTGCCCCTGGATATCCGCGCCGATCTCGAAGAGGCCACCGACCTCTACGCCTATGCGCAGCGTTTGCGTGCGCAGGCGGACGAAGGCAATCACGAGGCGCGCTGGATGCTCAGCCGTGTCTACGACTATTGCGCGCAGTATGCGGTCGATCCGGGTGGCTACCGCCTGGACAACAACGTGCTGGCCGGATTGGGCCTGACTGCCGCACCGGCGATGGTGCAGGCGCGCGAACGCGTCGCGCAGCGTTGCGGCGGGTTCGTGCCGGGCGACAAGCTGGGCACGGCCCTGGTGCTGTCCGAACGGCGCAAGGCGGCTGCACAGGGCAACCTGGCTGCCGAGGCTGCGCTGTTCGCCGAGGGCGAACCGCTGCAGGACAGCCCCGAGTACCGCCGTGACCTGGTTGAACGGGTGCGCACCTCGCGCGACCCGGAGGCCTTTATGGCCATCGCTCCGGGGATGGGCGTGCGTGCCTCGGGTGACCGCGCGCTCAGCGGGCTGGTGGCGGGCGAGCAGCTGAGTGAACTCGCATGGCGGCTCGCGGCCTGCGAACTCGGTCTACCGTGTGGGGCAGACAGTGTGCTGGTCAACAGTTTTTGTGCGAACGGAGGGATCTGTTCGCAGGATGGTACGCAGGATTTCCGGGATTTCGTGTATGACGCTGCGGTATCGCGGCAGGGCGCTGGGAAGATGAAGGAATGGATCAAGCGATTGGTTAGAAAGAGGAACGAGCAATGAACTACCGCCGATTCCTGCACGGGGCCAAGTTCTGGTTCTGGGTGGCCCTGTTCGTGGCCTACTCGGCCGGCGCCGTTGGCCTGTTGATGATCGATACCTATGAAGATCGCTACCGGCATCTGTCGAAGGTGGAACTGACTACTGTGAAGGCGCAGGAAGACGTGCGCCGTGCCGGCGCCAGCCAGGTGGCCGCGGTCTATCGGGCGCAGAGCGGCATGCCGTTTGCGTCGCTGCCGGCGGGCAGCACCTTCCAGGTGGTGTGGCCGGACGGTTCGACCGAGACCATGGTGATCGTCGACCCGACCTCGCCCAACGGCGTGCGTCCGCTGGCGAACTCGCAGATCCCGGCCGAAGCTGCCGACAAGCGCTGATGCGCCTGCTGTAGCGCCGGGCATGGGCTCGGCGCTGCAGCAAACGGAAAAGGGCGGGGATATCCCCGCCCTTTTCATGTCCAGCACGCGGCGCCGATCAGGTCAGCGCGATCGGCTTGTTCTTGCGCTCGGCCAGGCGCTTTTCCAGATAGTGGATGTTCTGGCCACCGGCCTGGAAGCCCTTGTCGCGCATGATCCGCTGCTGCAGCGCGACGTTGGTCTTGATGCCATCGACCACCATTTCGCTCAGTGCCACGCGCATGCGGGCAATGGCGGTTTCGCGGTCCGGGCCGTGCACGATCAGCTTGCCGATCATCGAGTCGTAGTTCGACGGCACGCGGTAGCCACTGTAGATGTGGGTGTCCACGCGCACGCCGGGACCGCCCGGCGGATGGAAGCCGGTGATGGTGCCCGGGCTCGGCACGAAGGTTTCTGCATCCTCGGCGTTGATACGGCATTCGATGGCATGGCCGGTCAGCACCACGTCACTCTGCTTGATCGACAGCTTCTGGCCGGCGGCGATCTTCAGCTGCTCGGCCACCAGGTCGATGCCGGTGACCATTTCGGTGACCGGATGCTCCACCTGGATGCGGGTGTTCATTTCGATGAAGTAGAAGCGGCCGTCCTCGTACAGGAACTCGAAGGTGCCGGCGCCGCGATAACCAATGCGGATGCAGGCTTCCACGCACACCTTGCCGATCTGCTCGCGCTGCTCGGCGGTGATGCCCGGTGCCGGCGCTTCTTCCACCACCTTCTGGTGACGGCGCTGCATCGAGCAGTCACGCTCGCCCAGGTGGATGGCGTTTCCCTGGCCGTCGGCCAGCACCTGGATTTCCACGTGGCGCGGATTCTCCAGGAACTTCTCCATGTAGACCTCGCCATTGCCGAACGCGGCCTTGGCCTCGCTCTTGGTGGTTTCGATCGAGGTCTTCAGCGAGGCTTCGGCGTGCACCACGCGCATGCCGCGACCACCGCCACCGCCGGCCGCCTTGATGATGACCGGGTAACCGATCTCGCGGGCGATCTTGGTGTTGGCGACGATGTCCTCACCCAGCGGGCCGCCCGAACCGGGCACGCACGGCACGCCGGCGGCCTTCATCGCGCGGATGGCCTCGACCTTGTCACCCATCATGCGGATGGTGTCGGCCTTGGGGCCGATGAAGATGAAGCCGGACTCCTCCACGCGTTCGGCGAAGTCGGCGTTCTCCGAAAGGAAGCCGTAGCCCGGGTGAATGGCCTGGGCGTCGGTGACTTCAGCGGCGGCGATCAGGGCCGGGATGTTGAGGTAGCTCTGCGGCGACGGCGCCGGACCGATGCAGACCGACTCGTCGGCCATGGCCACGTGCTTGAGGTTGCGGTCGACCGTGGAGTGCACGGCCACCGTGCGAATGCCGAGGGTGTGGCACGCGCGCAGGATGCGCAGCGCGATCTCCCCTCGGTTGGCGATGACGACTTTGTCGAGCATGGCGTGCCCCTCAGCCGATCACGAACAGCGGCTGGTCGAATTCGACCGGCTGGCCGTTCTCGCCGAGGATGGCGACGATGGTGCCGGACGTGTCGGCTTCGATCGGGTTGAACATCTTCATCGCTTCGATGATGGCCAGGGTCTCGCCTTCCTTGACCTGCTGGCCAACGGTGACGAAGGCCGGCTTGTCCGGGGCGGACGAGGCGTAGAAGGTGCCGACCATCGGCGAGCGCAGCACGTGGCCTTCCGGCAGTGCCGGGCCCGGCTTGGCGGTGCCGCCGGTGGAGGCTTCGGTCGGCGACTGCATCGGCATCGCCTGCGCCGCCGGAGCGGCCGGAGCGGCATACACCGGGGCGGCGACCGGGGCGGCGTAGCCGGCCACCGGCGCGCGCGACAGGCGCACCGACTCTTCGCCTTCCTTGATTTCGATCTCAGCCAGGTTCGACTCTTCCAGCAGGTCGATCAGCTTCTTGATTTTGCGCAGATCCATGAGGGCCTCTTTGGTTTCTTCTAGGTGAGGAGAGCGCCGTGGGCGCCCGGGTCGACAATCAGGTGGCGGATACCCGCAGCAGCGCCGCGTCCATCGCGTAGCGGTAGCTGTCGGCACCGAAGCCGCACACCACGCCCATCGCCTTGTCGCTGAAGTAGCTGTGCTGGCGGAACGGTTCGCGGGTATGCGGGTTGGACAGGTGGATTTCGATGAACGGCACCGCCACCGCCGCCAGCGCATCGCGCAAGGCCACTGAGGTGTGGGTGAACGCGGCGGGGTTGATCAGGATGAAGGCAGTGCCGTCGTTGCGCGCAGCCTGCACGCGGTCGACCAGCACATGCTCGGCGTTGGACTGCAGGCTCTCCACGGCGTGCCCGGCAGCCGATGCCTGCGCGGCCAGGGCCTGGTCGATGTCGGCCAGCGTGGTGTGGCCGTAGACCTCCGGCTCGCGGGTGCCGAGCAGGTTGAGGTTGGGGCCGTGCAGGACCAGCAGCTTCGCCATGGGATCCGGAAGACGGGAAAGGGCGGCAGTCTGGCGGAACCGGCGGATGCTGTCCAGTTCGGCGAAGTTTGCAGCGTTTCAATCGACCGTTTGAAATCTGCGGAAGCGCTTGCGGCCCTATGCGGGGCGGCGGATCAAGGCGCGCTGAATGCCTTGCGGGCGGGGGATGGATGCACGTAGGCCGACGATGGCGGCAAGGGCCACGCCGGGGGATCCGCGCCAAGCGCGGGCGACGGGGCCGGCGGTCAGTAGATCCACGCCATGCGTGGATGAAGGAAGTTCCATATGCAGCAAGCTACGTACGCACCGAAGGGCAGGCCCAGGTTGCGCAGCAAGCTACGCACCCACCGGAAGGGCGGGTCAGGTCTCCAGCGGCACCGTCGGCACCACGTTCGGGAACACCTCTTCCAGCGGTTCCGGCTGCCCGGGCTTCGGCGCCGGCCAGTTGTACGCGTTCACCGGCTGCGCGCGGTTCACCCACAACGCGTAATGCAGATGATCGGCGCGACCGTCGCCGGTGTTGGGATGGATCAGGATGGTCAGGCCCAGGCTGTTGAGCTGCAGCCAGGGCACCAGCACGGGGAGCAGGTCGTTGGTAAAGCCGAAATAGAACGAGGGCGTGACATGCGGCCCACGCGGCTCAAGGTTCCAGTTGCCCAGCTCCACCGGGAATCGCTCGGCGGCCCAGCGCCGTAGCAGCGCGGCCTTTTCGAAGCTGTCCTCATCGAAGTAGATGTGAGCGTGGTAGCTCTTGATGTCGGTGTAGGCGCGCGGGCGCGTGGGAAGCGTGGCCTCGCCGGGACGCACGCTGGCCGGGCGCGGGGTAGGCTCGCTGGCCGTGGCCTGGCCCCAGGGGCTGCGCCCTTCCGGTGCTGGCGGCACGATGGCGCGGAAGCCGGGGCGGCCAGGCTCGGTGGTGTTCACCGCGTCGTTGCCGCGCGGTGCTGCGGCGGCGGTCGAGGCACTGGCCAGGCCGCCAGCGGCCAGACCCGCCGAAGCGATCAGGCGTCGGCGTGCGGGCGAGAGCAGGTCGGCCCAGTGGGTGTCATCGGTGAGGGTCTGCGGGTCCGGGTGCATGAAGGGCTCCGTGGCGGCATCGTGTGGGCAGGCAAGCACGCTCGGGCACCCGCATCCACAGCGTCCAATAAGCAGGGGGCATCACCTCATGCAGGTGCGCCCCGTTGTCGTTGAGCGTGGCCGCTGGGCGGGCTAGGGTGCAGGTCTGCCGCCCCGGAGACCTTCCATGATCTCGCCCGATGCCGACACACAGCAAAAGCGCGCGTTTTTCCGCCAGCTGCACGCGCAGGGTTGCTTCGTGCTGCCCAATCCGTGGGACGTGGGCAGCGCCCGCTACCTGCAGCGGCAGGGCTTCCAGGCACTGGCCACGACCAGTGCCGGCTGCGCCTGGAGTGAAGGGCGGCCGGATGGGGCGGTTTCGCTGCAGGCCACACTGGAACATCTGCGGCTGATGGCGGCCGCGACACCGCTGCCGTTGAACGCCGATTTCGGTGATGGCTTCGGCGCCACGCCACAGGCAGTGGGCGAGGCGGTGGCGGTGGCCATCGACACCGGTATCGCGGCGCTGTCGATCGAGGACGCCAGCGGCGTGGCCGATGCGCCGCTGCGGCCGATCGGGCAGGCGGTCGAGCGACTGTGTGCAGCACGTGCGGCCATCGACCGCGCGGGGGGCGATGTGCTGCTGGTCGCGCGGGCCGAGAATTTCTTCGTTGGCGTGCCGGATCTGGAGGACACCCTGCAGCGCCTGCGCGCCTATGCCGAGGCCGGCGCCGATGTGCTGTATGCACCGGGCATCAGCACGCGCGAACAGATCAGCGCGGTGGTTGCCGCTGCGGGGGCGAAGCCGGTGAACCTGCTGGTGGGTGGACCGACACCGCTGAGCCTGCAGGACATCGCCGCACTCGGCGTGCGACGGGTCAGCCTGGGCGGTGCGCTGGCGCGAGCTGCGTGGGGTGGGTTGATGCAGGCGACCCAGCCGATCGTGCAGGACGGACGCTTCGATGGCCTGCAGCAGGCGGCTTCGGGCGCGGCGTTGAACGCGCTGTTCCGCTGACACACACCCAGGCCTGCAATGGATCCAGCCCGGGCGTGGATGGACGCGCGCCTGCGACTACAGCGCTTCCATCCCACCCCTGGGCAGCGTCACGCCCGGCTCCAGTGCCGGCAGCAGTTGCCGCAGCAGTGCCGGGTTGTCCAGCATCGCCGCGCCGTCCAGATGGCGCCATTGCGTTGTACCGACGCGTCGCACAGCAACCATGAATGACGTGCTGCGCATCGGCGCTTCGCGCACGCGCAGCAGTGACTGGCGCGGTACGAAGCAGACTTCCTCGTCACCGGCCGCATAGGTGCGGCCCGGCACGCCTGCCTCGTCGCTGATGATGGTGACGCCGGCCTTGCGCAGCGCCTTCACCGTGTCGCGGGTCGCCCGCGCATAGGCCTCGTCGCCACCGGCCAGCTGCTTCAGGCTGGGATGGGTACGCGCGATGATCAGCTCGGTATCGCCACGGGCGAAGGCGCCCATCATCGCCTGCACCTCCTTGCGCAATGCGGCCGAGTCTTCCGGACTGAGTTCACCGGCCAGCGCGGGCGTAACGTCCATTGCCATCGGCAGGGCCAGCAGAAGGGCAAGCAGATACCGGTGCATCGTCGGGCAGCTCAGCGGGAACGCCGCACTATACGTTGGACACGAAACAGCGTCCCATCGGTGGCGCTGGTTTCCCCGGAATCAATACTTACCATTGGTAGGTATTGATGTCTGGAGATCCCCATGCACAGCCTCATTGTCATCGCCCACCCTGAGCCCGGTTCACTGACCCACGCGATGGCGCGTCGCATCGGTGATGCCATTGCCGCGGCCGACACCGGCAACACCGTGGCCTATGCCGACCTGATGGCCGAAGGCTTCGATCCGCGCTTCAACCCGCAGGACCAGGCGTTGTTCCGCAGCACCGGCGCGGTACCCGCCGATGTCGCTGCCGAGCACGCGAGGCTGGATGCCACCGATACGCTGGTGCTGGTGTTCCCGTTGTACTGGTGGTCGTTCCCGGCGCTGCTGAAAGGCTGGATCGACCGTGTGTTCACCAACGACTGGGCCTACGCGCAGGACGCGCAGGGCAGGCTGGTGAAGAAGCTGCAGCGCCTGAATGTGCATCTGGTGGCGCTGGGCGGCGCCGACGCAGCCATGGTCGAACGTCGTGGCTACGACGCGGCAATGAGGACGCAGATCGACATGGGCATCTTCGACTATTGCGGCGCACGCGTGCTGTCGTCCGACCTGCTGTTGGACGCCGATACCGGTGCCGCTGAAGCGCATCTGCAGACCGCGCTGGCGATCGGCCGTAAAATCGGTGTTCCGATGCGCTGATCGCCGTGCTCCGCCGATGCCCGCCAACGCCACCCCCACGCGCCGCCGAATGACCCGGGAGCAACGCACCCGCCAGTTGCTGGATGTGGCCTGGGCACTGGTTCGCGGAGAAGGTACCGGAGCGTTGACGCTGGGGCGGCTGGCCGAGGCGGCGGGCGTGACCAAGCCTGTGGCCTACGATCACTTCGTGACCCGCAATGGCTTGCTGGCGGCGCTCTACGATGACTATGACGGACGCCAGACAGTGGTCTTCCACGAGCGCATCGGCCGCGCCCGGGCTCAACTGGTCGATCGGGCGGCGGCCATCGCCTCCGGCTACATCGACTGCGTCCTCAGCCAGGGCAGCGAAGTGCAAGGCATCCTCGCCGCGCTGGTGGGGGCGCCGGAACTGTATGAGGTGCGACGGCGCTACCAGCAGGATTTCATCGACAACTGCCAGGTCTGGCTGGGCCCGTTCGCAACCGGCGGCACGGTGTCGCTGGCGGGGCGCTGGGCCATCCTCGGTGCGGCTGAAGCCCTTTCAGAGGGTGTTGTTGCCGGCGCGTTGGACAAGGCCGGTGCCGTGGCCGAGCTGCAGCGGCTGATCGTGGCGACGGTCAAGCGGCGCTGAGCCGCACGAGCGGTCAGCCGCCGGCCAGAGCGGCGAATCCCGCGGCCAGCCGGTCGCGCACCAGTGCGTCGCGCGCGTCGCGGCTTGCAGAGCCCAGCACCACGGTGATCAGCCGTACCGGCTGGTCCCGCCCGGGTACTGGCCGGCACGCGGTGGCGGCCAGGCAGAAGCCTGCGGCCTGGGTGTAGCCGGTCTTCAAGCCGTCCACGCCGTCTTCGCCGAGCAGGGCGTTCTGGTTGTTGCGGTTGAAGCTGCCATGGGCGAACGCGCGCTGCGCGGTGATCGCCAGGATCTGCGGATGATCGTTCAACAGGCGGGCGGCCAGCACCGCCATGTCGCGCGCGCTGGAGGCATGGTGCGGTGTGGTGATGCCCGACACGCTGGCAAAACAGGTGCTGCCCAGCCCGAGCTGGCGTGCGTGCCGGTTCATGCGTTCCAGGAATGCCGCCTGCGATCCGTCCAGGTGGCGCGCGATCGCCAATGCAGCGTCATTGCCGGAAACCACCATCAACCCTTCCAGCAGGCGCGCCAGGGAGATTGTCTCGCCGGGCACCAGGCCCATGCGCGTTTCATCGTCGGCGACCGCATGCACGTCGTCGGCGGCGATGGGGACTTCGTCGTCCCACGAACGCCCGCGCTCTTCCACACATTCGTAAGCCGCATAGGCGGTCATCAGCTTGGTCAGCGAAGCCGGTTGCCTGGCGATGTCCGCGTTGTACTGGTGAATCACCGCAAAGGTGGCCGCTTCCAGAGTGATGGACGAGGCCGGTAGGGGGGCAGGTGCAGCAGAGGGCATGGCGGCGGTGATGACAGCGACAGCCAGCAAGGATAGTCCGCAGCGGCATGAAGCCGCACTGCCCAAGCGCCGCAGTGCACACGGTAACGCCCGGTTGCGCCCGGGCTGTTGACGAGGCAGCCTGCGCACATGCAATCGGATATCCGCATCGACGGTCGTGTCTTTGCCTATGTCTTCCCCTGTGCGTGGGAAGACTACGCGAAGATCGGCTTTTCACGTGATCCGCTCGGACGCATCAGCGCATTGCACCGGCGCTGGTTCGAGTTCTTCGACCTCGACGCCGGTGCACTGGTGGAAGCGGAAAGCGAGCGCGATGCGCGGGATCTGGAGCTGCAGCTGCGTTCGCCGTTCAAGGCGCACCGCGCACCGGCGCCGATGACGGTCCAGGACAAGGCCGGAGGCCACACCGAGTGGGTACGTGGTGCCAACCAGGCGTTGTTGCTCGCGGTTGATGCGTTGGGCGAACAGGGCTATCGCTGTTTCCCGCTGAAGGCATGGCTGCGGGCTGCGCTGCGCGTGCGCATGGACCGGCTGCACGACTGGGCGGCGGTGCAGCTTCCGGAAGAGGAAGGCCTGCGGATGCCGGGCGGCCCCGGCGAGGGTGTGCTGCGGGACACCCTCGACGGTTGTCGGGCATTGGATATCGATCCAATGCCGTGGCTGCCTGAACACGTCCAACGCTGGTATGCAGGTTGAAGAGCGTTCAACGGGTTCGCGGCCGCTGAACCGGCCTGGCCGGTTGCAGCGCGCGCGGCGGAGCCGGTGTGGACGGGCCGGCCAGCTGGCGTGCCAGCTCGGCGCTGGCCACGTGGCCGTGCAGGAACAACAAACCGCCGAAGATGTTCATGAGCGCGCCTCCACTTGAGTGGATTGCACGATACGGGCAGCATGAAGCGTCAAGAAGCGACATTTCCGCAAGCGTGACGTGAGAGGATTTCAAGCCTGATGTCCCGTGCTCCGCTCCATGCCCTGCAGGGCTTCGTGGCTGCCGCCCGGCTGGGCAACCTGTCGCGTGCGGCAGCGTCGATGAACCTGACCGTCAGCGCGCTCAGCCATCAGATGCGGCAACTGGAAGAGCGGCTCGGGCAGCCGCTGCTGATCCGTCAGCCGCGGGGTGTCTCGCTCACCCTGGAGGGACAGCGCCTGCTCGACCAGGTGGGGCCGCACCTGGATGCGATCAACGAAGCCTTCCAGCCCTATGCGGCGCGTGCCGAGCACGTACTGACGATCAGCGCGGTGCCATCGATGGCGTCGGCGTGGCTGGTACCGCGCCTGGGTCATTTCGTGGCTGAGCACCCACAGATCGAGATCAACCTGCAGTCGAGCGAGCGCCTGGTCGATTTCGAGCGGCAGCGCCAGTTCGACGCCGCGCTGCGTCTGGGCAGCGGGCAATGGCCGGGCCTGGTGGTGGAACCGTTGTTCGATGAATGGCTGCTGCCGATGGCCAGCCCGGCGCTGATCGAACGCATGGGAGGGATCGAGCGCGTGCCGCTGAACCAGTGGCCGCTGCTGGGTGATCCGGACGGCGCCTGGGGCGCGTGGTTTGCATTGAGTGGGCAGAGTGCGCCGGCGCGGTTCGTGGCGGTGCTGGATGATTCGGAGGCGCACCATCGCGCCGCTCTGGACGGCGTGGGCGTGGCCCTCGGCCGAGTGACGCGGGCGAGGCTGCTGCTCGACTCCGGCCAGCTGGTCGCACTGTCCAGCCAGCGCCTGAAGACGGCGTGGCCGCATTGGTTGGTGTACCCGCAGCGCTCGGCCAGCCATCGCGGCTTCCTCGCCTTTCGCGACTGGTTGCACGCGCAGGCTGCTGAGCATGTGCGACACATGGCAGACGCGCATCCGTAGCGTCGCGGCATGCTCGACCATCGCATCTGCATCTGT
This sequence comes from Stenotrophomonas sp. YJH_SMC_37, assembly GCF_059370035.1. Taxonomy (NCBI): domain Bacteria; kingdom Pseudomonadati; phylum Pseudomonadota; class Gammaproteobacteria; order Lysobacterales; family Lysobacteraceae; genus Stenotrophomonas; species Stenotrophomonas sp. YJH_SMC_37. Next base: position 177,236 of record NZ_JCAFTG010000008.1, on the reverse strand, counting down.
AGAGTCGGGCCACGCTCGACTGCGCTTGCGGAGGGCGAGTCGAGCATGGCTCGACTCCAAACTCATCGCACCAGCGTGACCGCCTGCCCGCCACGCGCGAACGCTTCCTCCAGCAACGGGCCCGCCTTGATCGCTTCCACTTCCTCGAACAGCGCCCGCAGTGCATCGGCGGGGCGCGAGGCCGGCGCCGCGACCGCCTGCTGGATCACGGTGAAACGGTCGGCCAGCACGCGGTGGCCGGGATGCGCCTGCGCCCAGGCGGCCAGCGGCTGGCGCACGCCGGCAGCGGCATCCAGGCGCTGCAGATCGAACAGGGTGATGGCAGCGGCCGACGTCTCGGCTCGCTCGATCATCGCGTGGCGCAGTTCACGGCTGAGAAACAGGTCGTAGGCTGCACCGCGGCCCACCGCGATGCGCAGCCCCTCGCGGTCGAGGTCGGCCACCTGTTGCGCAGGGCTGTCCTCGCGCACCAGGTAGGTGCCTTCGATCTCCACATAGGGGGCGCTGAAGGCGATGCGGTCGGCACGCGCCGGATCGATCGCCAGGAAGGCCAGATCCCAGGCATCTTCGGCGGCCGCGGCAACCACCGAGGCTGCGGCGTCGTGGCAGGTGAAGCGGGCCTGCACGCCCATCCGTTGCGCCAACGCGGTCGCCAGTTCCAGTGATGGACCGCGCGGTGAGCGCGCATCGCCCTGTGCCAGCACAGGGTTGCCCAGGTTGATGGCCACGCGCAGGAAGCCCAGCGGTGCCAGCGCACCACGATGATCGGCCAGGGACATGCAGGACTCCGCGGGGAAAGGGCGGTTCAGCATGCCAGTACGGACCTGCAAGGCAGTGTCAGTATCCGGTTATCCTGCGGACATGAACCCCATCCTGCACGTCGAGATACCGGTCACTGACCTGGCCCGGGCCATCACGTTCTACCAGCACTGGCTGCAGGTGGCGGTGGACGAACCGATCCTGCAGCACGACTGCCGGATGGCCTACCTGCCGTTTTCCGATGAGGCCGCCGGTGCCAGCATGGCGCTGGTGCGGGGGGCCGACTATCTGCCCTCCGTCCACGGTGCGCGCATCTACATCGGCGTCGATGACCTGGACGTGAGCCTGGAGCGTGCACTGCAAGCGGGCGCTGCGCTGCGCTTCGGACCGGCCGACGCGGGCGACTGGCGCGTGGCCGAGATCTTCGACAGTGAAGGCAACCGTATCGCGCTGCAGGCGCGCGCGGTTGCGTAGAGCCGAGCCCATGCTCGGCTGCTGTTGACCCAGCAGCCCAAGCTCAGCCGAGCATGGGCTCGGCGCTACAAGGTTTCGGCGCGTGAGCGCTGCAGCCAGTCATTGATCGCCGGGTCAAGCCGCGGGTCTTCGGGCAACTGCATGCCGAAGCGTTGCTGCAGTACCTCGCGCACGTCGGCAACATCGTGCAGCGGACGCTTGTCCGGTACCTGGCCGGGGCGGTACTCGGTGTAGTTGCCGCTGCCGATCGTGCGGCGCCAGTCCGGCCCGGTCAGCGATGCGCGCAGCTGGCCGGGGAAGCTGGAATCGGGATGGGTGCACACGTACCAGTTGCCCACCACGTTGTCGATTGGTGCCGGCGCCTGCCGGTCGAACCGATACATCGCCCGCCAGCCATCGTGGGACTCGGCCGACAGCACGAAATCACCGTTGCCAGGCAGTCGGCGCAGCAGGTAGCGCTCGTGCGGCGTGGCCTGTGGCTGCGGATCATGCAGGCGCAGCGGCACGGTCGGGGTCAGGCTGCCGAAACCGGCATCCACCAGCCAGTCATCGCCGTCCACCTGCACGCGCAGCAGCAGGTGGGTGCGTGCGGTCAGTTCGCCGTCCTGGGCGGCCAGCAGCACGCGCGCGCTCAACGGCTGTGCATCGAAGCCCAGCGCCTGCAGCAGTGCCAGCAGGCCGCCATTGAGTTCGAAGCAGTAGCCGCCACGACGGTCGTCGAGCAGCTTGCGCTGCACGCTGTCCAGGTCGATCGGTACTGCATCGCGCAGCAGGCAGCTGAGGGTTTCGAACGGCAGCAGTGCGTTGTGGCGCTGCTGCAGCAGGGTCAGGCCGGCCAGGGTCCGCGGTGGCGGTGCATCCAGCTGCAGGCGCTGCAGGTAGCGGGGGACATCGAGCGTCGTCATGGAGACACCGGGCGGGGGAGGGATGCCCACTGTGCTCCCCCAACCGGGGTTGAGGTCAAGCGCGGCGGCCGTGTCATGCCTCCGTCGCCTGCACCCGGTACAAAGGCCGCGTCCACCAGCGATGGGGGGACGCAGACGAAGAAAGCCCTAAAGTTGTCCTGAGTCAGGCCGATAAAGATGCGTCTTTCCGCCTGGAGTCTGTCATGTCGGCCGTTGTCCCCCACCTCCGGTCCCTGCGCACGCGCCTTGCTGCGTTGCACTCGGCGTCCCCTGGGCTGCTGCGCTGGCTGCAGCCACATCGGCTCAGCGTGGCCAACAAGCTCAACGCCACACTGTGGATCTGCGGCCTGGGCCTGGTGGCGATCGCTGCTGTCTACGCCTGGACTGGCCATGCCAACGCACTGGCTGCGCGCAGCCAGGCCAGCTACCAGCGCGGCAGCGATCTGGCTGCCAGCCTGTCCACGCGGGTGGCCGAAGCGCGTCGCCTGCAGGCCCAGTATGCACGCAGTTTCGATGATGCCGACCGCGCGCAGCTGTTGGCCACGCAGAAGGCGTTGCAGACCGATCTGCAGGCGCTGCGCGCGATGCCGATGGATGCTGGCCGGCGCAAGGCCCTGCAGGCGCTGACCGAAGCCGCCGACGCGTTCTCGCAGGGTGTGGCCGCCCTGTTCGAACGGGTCGACGAGATGGGCCGTGGTGATGCCGGCCTCGCTGCGCAGCTGCAGCAGGCCGCCGACACTCTGCAGGCGCAGGTGGATGTGCAGCAACGGCCCGCGCTGGCGCTGTCCCTGCAGAAGATGCGAAGGCAGGAGGCACTGCTGCTGCTCGACGGTGATTCCACCCACGCCGACCGCGCCAGCGAGGAGAAGCTGCCGTTCGACCTCGCGCTGGCGGGCCTGCCTGCGGATGTGCAGGACACCCTGCGCACCGGGATGGAGGCGTATCAGGCCGCATTGCTGGGGTATGCCGCTGCCCGTGTCGGCCTGGATGTGGAAGCGCAGTCGCTGCTGGGTGCCGCTGCGGACGTAGCGCCTGCACTGGCCGCATTCCAGCGGGCGCAGGTGGCGGCGCTGGCCAGGGCGCAGGCACGCCAGCAGGCCGGCGCGCGCACCATGAGCGTGCTGTTCGCACTGACCCTGCTGCTGGTGGCCGGCGTGCTGATCACCAGCCTGGTGCTGGTGCTGCGTGCGGTGCGCCGGCCGATCCAGGACACCCTGCGCTTCGCCAGCGACATCGCCGACGACCGCCTCGACACCACCCTGCGCGTCTACAACGCCAACGACGAGATCGGCCAACTGGCCCAGCGCCTGGTCGACATGCAGCAGCGCCTGCGCGCGCGCATCGAGATCGAGCGTGCGGTGGCCCGCGGCAACACCCGCGTGCGCCAGGCATTGGACAGCGCGCAGACCGGCCTGATGGTGATCGATGCGGAAGGGCAGGTCGCCTACGCCAACCCGGCATTGCTGCAGCTGCTTGAACTGCCGAACGAAGCGCTGGTGGGCAGCGACGCGGTACGCCTGCATCCGGCGTTGGCCAGCTTGGCCGGCGTACGCCAGCGCGAGGAGCGCGAGATCGGCCATGCCGGCGTGCGCTACCAGCTGATCGCCAATGCCATCACCGACGAAGGGCATTTCCTCGGCGTGGCAGTGGAGTGGCGCAGCCGCGCGCTGGAAACGCTGCTGGAAACCGAAGTGGCAGCACTGGTCGACGCCGCCGCACATGGCGACCTGCACGGCCGCATCGCGCTGGAGGGAAAACAGGGCTTCGTGCGCACGTTGTCGACCAGCATCAACCGCCTGCTGGCGACCTTCGAGACCAACCTCGGCGATCTGCAGGCGCTTCTGGCGGCGCTGGCCCGTGGTGACCTCAGCGTGCGCATGGAAGGTGAGCTGCAGGGCGTGTTCGCACGCATGCGCGACGATGCCAACGCCACGGTCGCGCAACTGGGCCGCATCGTCACCCGCATCCAGCAGGCGACGTCCAGCCTCGACACCGGTGTGGGTGAGATCGTTGCCGGTCACCATGATCTGTCGCAACGTACCGAACAGCAGGCGGCCAACCTGGAAGAGACGGCAGCGTCGATGCACGAGTTGACCGACACCGTTGGCCGCAATGCCGATGCCGCGGGCCGCGCCGATGCCCTGGTGCAGGGGGCGGCCGCGGTGGCCCAGCGCGGTGGCGAGGCCGTCGGCCAGGTGGTCGCAACCATGCATGGCATCAGCGAGGCCTCGCGGCGGATCGGCGACATCACCCAGCTGATCGATGGCATCGCTTTCCAGACCAACATCCTCGCGCTGAATGCCGCGGTGGAAGCTGCGCGCGCAGGTGAGCAGGGCCGCAGCTTCGCCGTGGTGGCTGCGGAAGTGCGCCTGCTGGCCCAGCGCAGTGCCGAAGCGGCCAAGCAGATCAAAGGACTGATCGAGGATTCGGTGGCGCGTGTTGGCCAGGGCAACCAGCAGGCCGAGCAGGCGGGCATCACGATGGGCGAGATCGTTGGCAGCGTGCAGCAGCTGGCCGAGCTGCTGGCCGGTATCCGCAGTGCATCGCAGGACCAGCATGCCGGCATCGCGCAGGTGAAGCAGACCATCGTGCAGATGGAAGCCAGCACCCAGTGCAACGCCAGCCTGGTGGAAGAGGCTGGTGCCTCCACCGCGCAGATGCAGGCGCAGGTACACGCGCTGGCCGAAGCGGTGGGCGCGTTCCAGTTGCAGTCGATGCCACAGGCGCGCGCTGCGGCCTGATCGTGCTCCGGTAGTGCCGGCCGCTGGCCGGCACGCCCTGATCATGCCGGCCGGCGGCCGGTACTACCCTTGTGGCTCAATACACGTCGCGACGGTAGCGCCCGGTCTCCAGCAGCGTTTCCACTGCTTCATCACCCAGTGCTTCGCGCAGCACCTGGTCCACACCTTCGGCCATGCCCAGCAGCGAACCGCAGACGTGGATGACCGCACCGCGCTGCATCCAGTCGCGCAGGGCATCGGCTGCTGCACGCAGGCGATCCTGCACATAGCCGCCCTTACCATCGCGCGAGAACGCCAGGTCCACCCGCGCGAGATGGCCATCGCCCTGCCACGCTTCGATCTCATCGGCGAACAGGAAGTCGTGCGCGCGCTGGCGTTCGCCGAACAGCAGCCAGTGCCCGTGCTCACCTGCATGCGCGGCTTCGCGCAGCAGGCTGCGCAGGCCCGCGATGCCGGTGCCATTGCCGATCAGCACCATTGGCGCACCGCCAACGCGATGGAAACCGGGGTTGCGGTGCACACGGGCCACGATGCTGGCACCGACAGGCGCATGCAGCGACAGCCAGCCCGAACCCAGGCCGGTGCGTCCGGTTTCGTCATGGACCAGCCGTACCACCAGTTCGACCGCACCGTCATCCGTACAGGATGCGATGGAGTACTCGCGCCCCGGCAGCAGTGGCAGCCCTGCCAGCCAGAGGCAGGCATCCTGCACCGCCAGCGCAGCATCGGCATCGGGCAGCTCGCGCTCGCTGGCCAGCGCCAACAGCGTGCGCGGCTGGCCGTCAATCAGCAGCGGCTGCTGGGGATCCAGCCCATGTGCCTTCAGCACCGCAACGGCGTGCCGCGCGTTGTGGCGGGGCGCGATGTGCAGGATGTCGCCCGCCTGCCACTGCACATCGGCCGGTGGCGCAAGACGGATGTGCCAGATGGCGCCGCCCACGCTGCCTGGATTGAGGCGGTCACGGCCGAGCAGGCGCCACTCGTGCATCTGCGTCGCGGTCGGCAACACGCTGTCATCGGTGGCGATGCCGGTCAGCGCGCCGAGATGTTGCTGCCACTGGCGCAGCGCCGGTATCGCAGCGGCATCGACATCGATGCGCTCGAACAGCGCACGTGCCCCGTTGCCCAGCAGCCAGCCATCGAATTGGCGGCCAAAGCCGCAGTAATGCGGGTACTGGCGGTCACCCAGGGCGAGCAGGCCGAACTGCAGGCCCGACAGATCCCGCGCTTGTGCCAGCAGCCGTCGCGCAGCGCCCCGTGCCGCATCCGGAGGTTCGCCATCACCAAAGGTGCTCAGCACGAACAATGCCTGTGCGGTGCGTGCCAGTCGCGCGGCATCGACGCGGGCCAGCGGCAGAACCTGCACTGCATGGCCGGATGCTTGCAGCTGCGCGGCAGCGCGCCATGCGAGTTGTTCGCCCAGTCCGCTCTGGCTGGCATGCACCACCAGCCACGGCGTGCCATCGCCATCTGCAGGTGTTGCTGGTAGCGACTTGCGCAGCCCGCGCGCAGCGCGCTGGCTGCGGCGCCGGTCCAGGTACAGCAGCCAGCCAGTGATGAAGAACAGGCTCATGCCCAGGCTGCTGAGCATCACCACCACCCGCCCGGGCATGCCGAAGTAACTGCCCGAGTGCAATGCGAACACGCTGGTGGCCAGCTGTCCTCCGGTGCCCTGGCGCGCGTAGGGGCGTGAATCGAGGATGGCCCCGCTGGCCGGATCCAGCTGCAGCAGATCGTGCGCGCGGTCATGCCGCCCACCGCGCTGCGACGGGTCACCGGCCATCACGCGCACATTCAGTACCTGCCCCGGTTTCTCCGGCAGACGCAGGTCGATGTAGCCGGTGCGCACGCCGGGCAGCGCATACAGCGTGGCTTCGATGCGCTCCAGGTCCAGGGCGGCGTCGGCGGCGACCTTGTGTTTGGCGGCCGGTGCGACGCCCAGCAGGGTGTTGGCGGCGCTGCGGTACCAGTCGAAGGACCACCACAGGCCGGTCAGCGCACTCATCAGGTAGATCAACAGCACCCAGGTGCCGGCCACGGAGTGCAGGCTCCACAGGAAGCCGCGTCCACTGCGCTTCCACTCTACTGCCAGCCAGCTGCGCCAGTGCCCCCAGCGTCGTGGCCAGCGCAGGTAGAGCCCGGACAAGGTGAAGAACACCAGGGCGATGGCGCAGCTGCCGGTGATCCATTTGCCGCGCTCACCGGCGGCAAGATGCCGATGCAGGTCCTCGACGAAGTCAAAGAGCGCCTGCCCGCGCAGGGCGCTGAAGCGCTCACCGCTGTAGGGGTCGAAGTACACCCAGTGTTCCTTGCCGCCAGCAAAGCGCGCCACCGACGGTCGCTGGCCGGTGGCATCCACGCGCAGGCGCTGTAGGGGGCGATCACCGCCGGCCTGCAGCAGCGTTGCCAGTTCGCTGAGTTCGAGCGGAAGCTGGCCATCAGCATGGTGTTCAGCGATCTCGGCGAAGCCGGGGTTGGCCGCTCGCAGCAGCTCATCCTCGAAGGACAGCACGGCGCCGCTGAGGCCCATCACGGCCAGTACGGCGCCGGCGGTGATGCCCAGCAGCCAGTGCAGTTGGAACAGGACGTTCTTGAACATCGAAGGAGGGGGCCCCGAAGGCTGCCGCCCGCATCCTGCGCAACAGCAAATGAGAATTAATCGCGGAATTCTCCGTGGCGGACGGGCTACGGTCAAGGAGGGTCTTGTTGCAGGGCTTTGCAGCCCTGCACCCGCTACAAGCCGGAGCAACGTCAACGTCAAAAGCTGGCTTTCCGTGGGTTGGCGGGGTGGGTCCGGTTGAGGGGGACGCTGCAAGTACGTCCATGTAAGCTCGGTCGCCGCTTGCTCGTGTGCGCTGTCCTGCGCACACGGCAAGACCAGGGTTGGGCGTCCTGCCCAACCCGCCCGAGGCATGCCTCGGGCCCATGCGGCTCACGCCCCCTCAACCGGACCCACCCCGCCTTCGACAGATTTCCGCGATCTGTCGGAAATACTCTTGGGGTCAGATCCGTTTTCCGTAGGAAAACGGATCTGACCCCGGAATTTCATTCGATATCTGACAGATGTGTCGACCAAGGTCGACACCTACCAACAGCCGGCGGAATCTGTCGAAGGTGGGGCGGTGTGGCTGTGCAGGACCGTTGGCGCCATGGATGGCGCCATCGAGCCCCCATGGGTGAGGGCGCTTTGCTTGCGAAGCACTGCTTCGCAAGCGCCCGAACGCACAGCCGCCAGCGGCTGGGCCGGACCCCGGAGGGGGGTTTACGGCGTGTCCTGCACAGCCACAGCGCCCCGCCATCCCACGGAAAGCCCGCTTTGGCTTTGGCTCTGGCCGTTGCCGTTGCATTGAGCAGGGTGCAGGGCTGCAAGCCCTGCAAAACCCCCCCCCTCACTTCACCCAGCTGTCGATCTCGCCGTGGGCGAACGGTCCCAGCTTCGCCTTCACCAGCCGCCCCTGTGCATCGAACAGCACGCTGTAGGGCAGCAGGCCCTGTGTATTGCCAAGCTGCACGCTGGCATCGCGCGGCCCCGGGGTCTCGATCACGATCGGGTAATCCACCGGTACCCGCTGCAGGAAACGGCGCACGTCCTCCGGCGTATCCAGCGCCAGTCCCAGCACCTGCACACCGTGCTCGCCCTGGACATGTGCGAAACGCGCCAGTTCGGGCATTTCTTCAACGCAGGGCGCGCACCAGCTGGCCCAGACATTGATCAACAGCGGGCGACCGCCAGCGTGCTGGCGCAGGTCCAGCGGCCGGCCTTCAAGATCCGGCAGCGACAGTGCGGGCAGGCTTTCGCCGACCTGCAGGGTGGGTGCGGCAGCCGCCACAGCAGGCGCTCCCGGCACGGCCTCAGGCGCCACCGGCGCCGGTGTCAATCGATGGCCGGCCCACAGGCCAAGGCCGGCGGCCAGCACCGCTGTCCACAGCAGCGCTGGCCGTTGCCACTTCATCGTGCGGTGCGCAGCAGCGCTTCCTCCACCACCGCCTGGGTCAGCAGGGTCGGCAGCACGGTCGGCGGCGCGCCGGGGCCGTACACCACGTACAGTGGCACGCCGACGGCCTTGTGCTCTTCCAGGAACGTGGTGATCTGCGGGTCGACATTGGTGTAGTCGCCGCGCATGTACACCGCGTTGGTGCGCTTGAGCAGTTCCTTGAATTCCGGCCGCGACAGCACGGCGCGCTCGTTGGCCTTGCAGCTTACGCACCAGTCGGCGGTCATGTTGACGAACACCACCCGGTTGTCGGCGCGCAGGCGGTCCAGCAACTGCGGTGAATACTCGACCACGTTGTCGCTGGCGGCCTGTGCGGCCCGCGCCGGCGGTGCGAGCTGGGTCACACCCCAGGCCGGCACCAGCGCGCCGATCGCCAGCAGTACGCCCAGCAGTGTCACCGCACGCGAGCCGGTCCAGCGGTTGCGCTCGAACAGCCACAGGCCGAACGCCAGCAGCAGCAGGCCACCCAGCACCAGCGCCATGCCATCCACGCCACGCTGCTTGCCCAGCACCCACAGCAGCCACAGCGCGGTGGCATACATCGGGAAGGCCAGCACGTGCTTGAGCGTTTCCATCCACGGGCCCGGCTTGGGCAGGCGGCGTGCGAGCGCCGGCACGAAGCCGATCAGCAGGAACGGCAGCGCCAGGCCCAGGCCGAGGAACAGGAACACGGTCATCGCCTTCAGCGGCGGGGCAATGAACGCATAGGCGATCGCGCCACCCATGAACGGGCCGACGCAGGCACTGCCGACCACGCAGGCCAGCGCACCGGTGAAGAAGTCACCGGCCGGGCCGCTGCGGCTGGCCAGCGACTGGCCCAGATTGCCGATGCCGCCGCCCAGGGTGAACACGCCGGACAGGCTCAGGCCTACCGCGAACATGATGTAGGCCAGCGCCGCCACCACACCCGGGTGCTGCAGCTGGAAGCCGATGCCGACGGCATTGCCGATCGCGCGCAGGCCGACCATCAACGCGCCGATCACGGCGAACGCGACCAGCACGCCCAGCGTGTACCAGAGCGCGTGGCTGCGTGCGCGCTGCGCGCTTTCGCCGCTCTGCGCCAGGCTCAGCACCTTCAGCGAGAGGATCGGCAGCACGCAGGGCATCAGGTTCAGTACCAGGCCACCGGCCAGCGCCAGCAGCAGGACCCAGACGAACGAACGATCAGGATTCGGCGTCGTCACCGGCGGACGCGTGCGCAGCGCATTGTCGCCCTGTGCATCGGTGGCGAATTCACTGCTGGCGGTGGCGCCACCTGCGGCGGCCGGTGCCGCTGCATCCGTGTTGGGCACGGTTGGCAGCAGGCGTAGCGGGGCGCCGTTGGCGGCTTCGCGCGGTGCACCGTTTGCAGCAGGCAGCGGGTTGATCACGTCATTGCGCGCTGGCGCCTGGTCGGCGCTGGCGCTGACCTTGCCGGCCGGAATCGACAGCTTCACCCGGCGGGTCATCGGCGGGTAGCAGATGCCATCGGTCTGGCAGCCCTGGAAGGTCACCACCAGGGTGCTGTCGACGGCATCAGTGACAGCGCGGCGCAGCGGCAGCGGTACTTCCACCTGGTTGAAGTAGACCGAGACATCGCCGAAGTGCTCGTCGCGATGCGATTGCGCGGCTGGCCAGCGCGGCTTGCCGGCCAGCACGCCGGCGCTGCCTTCCAGCTTCAGCGAGGTGCGGTCGCGATACAGGTAATAGCCGGGCGCTGGGCTGAAGCGCAGCAGCAGCGTGTTGCCGTCGCTGGCGATGGCATCGAAGCCGAACGCCTGTTCCGACGGCAGCGGCAGGGCCTGGCTGTTGTTGGCCGCGCCCGGCAGGCGCAGGCCACCGCTGTTGCCGGCACCGGCCAGCGGGTTATTGAACGGGCTGGCCGCACCGGCACGCGCGGCAGGCACCGCCGCCGCACCGGCGCCCGGCAGGGTGACCTGCACCACGCGCTTCTGCGGCGGGTAGCAGACACCGGCATCGGCGCAGCCCTGATAACGCACTTCCAGGCTGATGGTGCCGGCAGCGTCGGTCGGCGTGCCGGGCAGGGTGGCCAGCAGGCGCTCGCGATAGGTCTCGACCTCGCCGAAGAAATCGTCGTGGTGCTTGTCGCCCTTGGGCATCTGCAGCGCGCCGGCATTGAAGGCCGGGTCGGCTTTGACGCTGGTGCGGTGGCGATACAGGTAATAGCCTGGCGCGATCTTGAACTGCAGCTGCACCTGGCCACGTTCGGGGGCAGTGGCGGTCAATGCGAACGCCTGGTCCACCGGCAGCAGGTCTTTCTCATCCAGGGCGAAGGCGGGCAGCGAAAGGCACAACAGGGCGCACAAGGCAGCGCCACGCGCAAACAGAGTCTTCAATCAGTGTCCTCCCGGGTCTGTGCCCGGATCCAATCCAGATACGCCGGCAGGCCGGCCCGGGTTTCGACCGCGATGCACTCCGGGAGTTCATACGGATGCAGTTCGACGATCCGGGCGATTGCGTCATCGACGCGGCTCGCGGTGGTTTTCACCAGCAGCTGCAGCTCGGCGTCGGTGGTCACCTCGCCCTGCCAGCGGTAGGTCGACTGCGCGCCATCGAGGCGGGTCACGCACGCGGCCAGGCGCTCGCCGACCAGCGCGTGCGCGATGCGCTCGGCACTGGCCCGGTCCGGGCAGGTGGTCAACAGCAGCAGGACGGGATCGACGGTCGACATGACCATCGAGTATAGGGCCGCCACCGGGCCAGGGCCCGGCGGCGGCCGTGGACCGCTGCGTTGCGCGGTCAGTTGGCCAGCTGGCAGGTGGCCGGCTTGGCCGAGGTGAACAGGGCCGGGGTGGCCCACTCGGGGTGGTCGATGAACGGGTTGCGGTTGCCCTGGAAGCTGTAGACTACGTCATTGCGCGCACGCTCGGCATCATCCGGCGGGTCGGACAGGTGCCAGTCGATCAGGGTCGACAGCAGGCCCATGTAGGCCGGTGAGCTGCTGGTCTTGACGATCTTGCTGCGGTCGTCGGTCAGCTCCAGGTCCGGCTCGGACTGGCCGGTCGCCGCATCCTTGCCGCCCTCGTAGCGGATCGCCATGTACATCACCGCACGCGCCATGTCGCCCTTGCGCTTGCCCCACACCTCGAAGGTGCCGGTGTTGCCGTCCGGCGTGCGCACCCAGTTGGAGTTGCCCGGATAGCCACCGCTGCCGCCACCCTGGCCGTTGTTGGCCTCGGTGGCGCGCTCGCCGCAGCTGGCGTCGCACTTGCCGAACGGCTTGTTGCCACGATCGGCGTTCCACTGCGCGTCGGTCAGGTACAGCATGTGGGTGTCGGTATACGGGGCGTACGGCAGGCCCTTGTCGCCGGTGGTGGTGGCAAAGCCCAGCGAGTTCGGCCAGGTGTGCTCGCGGTTGTAGGTCAGGCCGCTGCCGGTGCCCGCACGATCACTGACCTTGGCGTAGCTGCGGTTGCGGTAGGCATCGAGGATGCGGTTCGGGTTGTTCGGATCCTCGTCGGCGATTTCCAGGATGGTCCAGGTATTGGTGCCCGAGCCGCTGTACGGGTAGGCGGTATGGCCCTTGATGGTGGCGTGCAGCGAGCAGCGCAGCTGGCTGGGGCTGCTGGTGTTGACCCTGGAGTAGTAGCCGGCCGGCACGCCCGGGTTGCCCGGGTCCGGATTGCCGCCGGTGCTGGCCACGGTGAAGGCGATGCGGCTGTCGGCGGCCGGGTGTGCGCCCTGCAGGTCGGTGATGCGCGCGGCGCGGATGTCGAAGCGGCAGGCTTCACCGGCCACCAGCGCGGTGTTGGTGGACAGCTTCACGCTGCGGCCGCTGGCCGGGAAGGTCAGCGGCACGCTGCCGGAGGTGCCGCAGCTCAGCGCGAACGCGCCGCTGGCCAGGTTCACGGTTTCGCTGAACACCACTTCCAGATCGGCCGCAGCCGGGAAGGTGCTGCTGCCCTGCGCCGGGGTGGTGGTGGACACCGACGGCGGCGTGTTCGGGCCTGGCGTGCCACCGCCGCTGAAAGTCTGGCCGTTGTTGCAGCTGCCGAAGGTCTGGCCGGCCGATTCGGCCCAGGTGAAGTGGGTGTACTGGCTGCCGCTGCCGGTCAGCTGCAACGAGGTGCCCGGCGCGGTGCTGTTGGTCTCGGCTACCGGGATGTTCTGGCTGGTCATGCCGGCGGCGGGGCCACCGGAGGCGGTGATGGCGCCCTCATAGCTGAGGAACTGGACCACTTTGCCACTGGCATCGACCAGGGCGATGCCGTCGGTCGGGCCGTTCTGGATCCCGTTGGTCGGGTAACTGACCACGGCGATGGTGGCGCTGCCGCAGCCGGCGGCGGTGCCGGCCGGGACCGGGTTGTTGGCATAGACGGTGGCGGCGGACGGATTGCTGCCGTTGTAGAGGTACAGGCGGTAGCCGGACAGGTCCTCACCGGCAGTGGCTACGACCTCGATCGCTTCGCCGACGTCACCGGCGGCGGTGCTGTCGTCGTAGTGCAGTTCGTTGATGAAGACCTCGGCCTGGGCCGGCGCAGCGGCCAGCGCCAGCAGGCAGGCTGCGGCAAGCGGGGACAGCAATCGCATCGACTCCTCCTTGTGATTGGGAATGCCGGACCGAGCCTAAGGCCGATCCAGTGACACTTTGTCGTAAATGAACGTCAGATGTCTGACAGTGCGACGCTTGTCACCGAAATTGATCTGGACCGACGCCCTGGCCGAGGCGCGCGGGTGGAAAAATTTTTTCATTCCGCCCTTGAAAGGGGGCGGCGGGGCTCCATCTCTGCCCTGCTCCCGACGTTGTCGGGTTTCTTCACGTGCGGTTCTGGCACTCGCCTGGGGCGAGTGCTAACATCGCCGGACTTTTTTAGACCAATCAATCACTTAAGAGGTCTCCTATGAGCATCAAGCCGCTGCACGACCGCGTTGTGGTCAAGCCGATCGAAGCCGACGAAATCTCCGCCGGTGGCATCGTCATCCCCGACTCGGCCAAGGAAAAGTCCACCAAGGGTGAGGTCGTGGCCGTCGGCCCGGGCAAGCCGCTGGACAACGGCAACGTGCGCGCGCCGTCGCTGAAGGTCGGCGACAAGGTCATCTACGGCCAGTACGCCGGCAGCTCGTACAAGAGCGAAGGCGTCGAATACAAGGTCCTGCGCGAGGACGACGTGCTCGCCGTCATCGGCTGAGCCCCGGCGCGACCTGTTCCATCCCCTGATTCCAACACCCAGCCGCCGGGCATGGCCCGGCGCTACCAGATGAGGTAACTGCACATGGCTGCCAAGGATATCCGTTTCGGTGAAGATGCCCGTTCGCGCATGGTGCGCGGCGTCAACGTTCTCGCCAATGCCGTCAAGGCCACCCTGGGCCCGAAGGGCCGCAACGTCGTGCTGGAAAAGAGCTTCGGCGCCCCGACCATCACCAAGGACGGCGTCTCCGTCGCCAAGGAAATCGAACTGGCTGACAAGTTCGAGAACATGGGCGCGCAGATGGTGAAGGAAGTTGCTTCGCGCACCAACGACGACGCCGGCGACGGCACCACCACCGCCACCGTGCTGGCCCAGGCCCTGATCCGCGAAGGCGCCAAGGCCGTGGCCGCCGGCATGAACCCGATGGACCTCAAGCGCGGTATCGACAAGGCCGTGTCGGCCGCCGTCGCCGAGCTGAAGAACATCTCCAAGCCGACCGCCGACGACAAGGCGATTGCCCAGGTCGGTACCATCTCGGCCAACTCGGACGAGTCGATCGGCCAGATCATCGCTGACGCGATGAAGGAAGTCGGCAAGGAAGGCGTCATCACCGTTGAAGAAGGCTCGGGCCTGGACAACGAGCTGGACGTGGTCAAGGGCATGCAGTTCGACCGCGGCTACCTGTCCCCGTACTTCATCAACAACCAGCAGTCGCAGACCGCTGACCTGGATGACCCGTTCATCCTGCTGCACGACAAGAAGATCTCCAACGTCCGCGACCTGCTGCCGGTGCTGGAAGGCGTCGCCAAGGCCGGCAAGCCGCTGCTGATCGTGGCCGAGGAAGTCGAAGGCGAAGCGCTGGCGACCCTGGTGGTCAACACCATCCGTGGCATCGTCAAGGTCGTGGCCGTCAAGGCCCCGGGCTTCGGCGACCGTCGCAAGGCGATGCTGGAAGACATGGCCGTGCTGACCGGCGGCACCGTGATCTCCGAAGAAGTCGGCCTGTCGCTGGAAAAGGCCACCATCAAGGACCTGGGCCGCGCCAAGAAGGTGCAGGTCTCCAAGGAGAACACCACCATCATCGACGGCGTCGGCGACAAGGCCAACGTTGATGCCCGTGTGGCGCAGATCAAGACCCAGATCCAGGACACCTCCTCCGATTACGACCGCGAGAAGCTGCAGGAACGCGTGGCCAAGCTGGCCGGCGGTGTTGCCGTGATCAAGGTCGGCGCCTCGACCGAAATCGAGATGAAGGAAAAGAAGGACCGCGTCGACGACGCCCTGCACGCCACCCGTGCAGCCGTTGAAGAAGGCGTGGTCCCGGGCGGCGGTGTTGCCCTGGTCCGCGCGATCACCGCGCTGGCCGGTCTGAAGGGCGCCAACGAAGACCAGAACCACGGCATCCAGATTGCCCTGCGTGCGATGGAAGCCCCGCTGCGCGAGATCGTTGCCAACGCCGGTGACGAGCCGTCGGTCATCATCAACAAGGTCAAGGAAGGCACCGGCAGCTTCGGCTACAACGCGGCCACCGGCGAGTTCGGCGACATGCTGCAGTTCGGCATCCTGGACCCGACCAAGGTGACCCGTTCGGCGCTGCAGAACGCCGCCTCGATCGCTGGCCTGATGATCACCACCGAAGCCATGGTGGCCGAAGCTCCGAAGAAGGACGAGCCGGCCATGGGCGGCGCCGGTGGCATGGGCGGCATGGGTGGCATGGGCGGCATGGACTTCTAAGTCCCCGCTGTCACCCTGCAATGAAAAACCCCGCCGGAAGGCGGGGTTTTTTTGTGGCCGGTCGGAATCAAAGTAGATCCACGCCATGCGTGGATGCCGCTCCCAGGCGGGGATCTACGCGCGGCCCTCGCGCCGCTGCAGCCACAGGTGGGCCACCAGCAGGGCCAGTGCGCCTCCCGCGATCATGCCCTGTACCCACGGCAGCTCCGTGATCGACGCAAGCAGCAGGCCCGCCGCCATGCCGATCAGACTGGCGCCGGCTCCCACCCGCTGACGTCGCTGCCGATGTGCCGCCTGGCGATGGCGTGCAGCGATGCACAGACGTCGTGCACCCGGCTTCAACACCGCTTCGGCAATGGCATCGATCTCTGGGCGATTCATCCTGTCTCCTGCATTGCATCCGTGTCTGCATGCTGCACGACTGCGGGACCTGTGTGCAACGGTAACGCTTCGATCATCTGACAAACGCCTTCGCCGCGCCGTACTCCCACTGCCACGGCACGCCGGTGTCGCCCAGCACGAACGCCACCAAGGCCGGGAAGGCCGCCTCTGCCCGCACATCGTTGCCCAGGATCACCACGCAGCGCTGGTGCTGCTCCATGCATACCAGCGTATTGCCCACCGCATCGTCGTGGCCGCCCTTGTAGAAGCCTGCGCCCTGCGGGCCGAGAAACGTCACCACGCCCAGGCCAGCCGCCAGGTCCTTGCGCTGCTGCGCCTTCGGCAGCTCCGGCTGCAGGGTGGGGAACTGGCTGGCGGTGGTGATCTGCAGCTGCGGCCGCACCAGCTCCCTGCGCATCGCCGCTGACAATCCATCGCCGCGCACGTAGCCAGCGGCGAAACGGGCCATATCGGCGATGGTGGTATCCATCGAACCAGCCGCACGCACGCGGCTGCGTTCATCGTGCGGCTCTGTATTGCCTTCGGCGGTCCAGCCATCGGCCAGGTTGCCGGCGAAATCCGCGCGCCACAGCATGCTGGTGCGCGCCATGCCGAAGCGATCGAACACGCGCTGCTGCATCAACGCACCCACATCCTCGCCCAGCCGCCCGCGTTCGATCACGAACTGCAACAGGATCAGTCCTTCTCCGGAATACCCATATCGACTACCCGGATCGAAGTGGAACTTCAGGCGCCCATCGGGCTCCAGAACGCCGAAGTTGGCAAAGCCACTGGAATGGTTGAGCAGCAGGCGCGGGGTGAGCTGGCGCCAGCGGGCATCTCCGGCCAGCACACTGTAGTCGGCGTACTTCTTCGGTTCCGGTGGATAGTCCGGCAGCGGTTTGTCCAGGGCGGTAGCGATGCTGGCATCCAGATCGATCCGCGCGTCCTGCGCCAGCTGTGCGACCAGATGGCCGAAAGCCATCTTGGTCAGTGACGCAGCGTACATCACGGTGTCGGTGCGCAGCGGCTCGCCTGCGGCGTTGCGTTCACCGTAGGCGGCCACATGCACCACCTTGCCGCCATCGATCACCGCCAGAGCCATGCCGCGCGCGTGGGCGGCATGCATCAGGCGCTGGGCTTCGGCATCGATGTGGGCCGGCGTGGGTACCGGGGGCGGCGCGGCCAGCACGGCCAGCGGGAACAGCGTCAGCAACAACAGGGCAACACGGCGCATGCGTGGACCTCCTGGCGGGACGTGGCGCGATGCTACCGCAGCTTCGGCTGCTTCCACCCCTTGTGCCAGGAGCGCGCCCTGCGTGGATCGGCGGCTGGCCCGGCCAGTCTTGCATTCTGTTGTGGCGTGAATATGATTAGGCGCCTAAACAGAACGGAAATCATGATGCTCGAGGCAAAGCATGGCGCCCTTCTGGACGAGGCCCGGCGGCGCGGCCACGCCAATGTCGCCCAGCTGCATCTGTGCTTCCAGTTGCTGTCGCTGTCCTCGACAATCGATCGCGACTGCGCCGCCCGGCTGGCACCACACGGGCTCAGTGAGGGTCGCTTCATCGTGCTGTTCCTGTTGCATGGGGCCGGCGGCACGTTGCCGCCCCACGTGCTGGCCGAGCGCGCAGGCGTGACCCGCGCCACCATCAGTGGCCTGTTGGATGGCCTGCAGCGCGAAGGACTGCTGCAGCGTCGCTGCGATGCCGAGGATGGCCGCCGCCTGCAGATCGTACTGACGGGACCGGGTAAGCGCTTGGCCGAGACGCTGTTCGACCAGCACACGCAGTGGATCGGTGGCCTGTTCAATGGTCTGGACTCCGATGAACAGCAGCACCTGTCGCGATTGCTGCATAAGGTCTGGCAGCACACCGATGCCGGACGAGAGCCTGCGGCATGAGCCCGGCGATTGCGGCGGAACGGCTGCATGCCCTCAACACTGGCAGCGTCGCCGCCACCCATCTGGCCGAATGCCTGGCAGTGGATTTCGCCGCGCTGCTGCAGGTGGTAGCGCCTGCGCTTGCACCGGAAGCGCTGCAACGCATGCAGGATGCTTCAGGCAAGGGCATCACACTGCGCATGGCCTTGGCTGCGCAACTGCTGCGTGAGGCGGGGCAGGGCGATCCCGTGCAATGGCAGGACCATGCGTCCGACACCGTGCGCGGCTGGGCCTGCTACCTGATCGGCAGCGATGCCCGCGCGACGTTGGCAGAGAAGCTGCAGCAGATGCGCACGCTGGCCGACGATCCACACTTCGGTGTGCGCGAATGGGCGTGGCTGGCGCTACGCACGGACATCGTTGCCGCGCCGATGCAGGCGCTTGAGTACCTGCAACCGTGGACACAGGAAACTTCGCCGTACCTGCGCCGCTTCGCCTGCGAAGCACTGCGTCCGCGCGGTGTCTGGGCCACACATATCGCGCTGTTCAAGCAGCACCCTGAACATGCATTGCCGATGCTGGAAGCACTGGCTGACGACCCGGAACGCTACGTGCAGGATTCGGTCGGCAACTGGCTCAATGATGCCGGCAAGACTCAGCCGAAGTGGCTGCGCGTGCTGTGCACGCGTTGGCAGCACGAGCGCCACAGCGACGCCAACGCCTACATCCGCAAACGCGCACTGCGCTCGCTCCGGTAGTGCCGGATGCTGGCCGACAACCCCGCAACCCCGTCAACCTCAAGGAAGAACCACCATGTCGCACACCTTCATCGAGCTCTATACCGCCACGCCGGCCTGGACCACACTGCCGCCCGAGCAGCGGAATGCCTTCTTCGCCCGTATTGGCGCCGGCATGCAGCAGTTCGATCCAGCCCGCATCACGCCGCTGGCGATGGGCCGCATTGCCAGGGACGTACCGCATAGCAGCGATGAACAGTTCTATGCGGTCTGGCGCTGCGCGAGCCGCGAGGAGGTCGATGCGCTGGTGGCTGGCATTGCCGCCACCGGCTGGCATGAGTACTTCACCACCACCCATGCGGTAGGCGCGATGGACAGCATGGCCCAGCACTTGGCCGACCTGGCCGCCTTGTAGCGGGGCGGCAGACGCCGGCAGATCCCGGTCCTCGGCATGGGTGGCACATGCGCCTGTCACCCGGACGCGGTAAACAGGACATTGCCCATGTCCATCCGCAGGGAAGTCGATCATGCAGAGCACGCTCCAGGTCACGCTGTTCGGCCCTCTTGGCGACAGCCCGGCGTTGCAGTTGCCGGGGCTCGAGGGGCCGTCGGTGGCCATCCAGGAATCGGCCCTGCGGCGGTTGGTTTCCGACCTCTACACCGCGCGTTCCCTGCTCAACCCCGAGCAGCTGGACGAGGCCCGGCAGGAACTGGATCGCGTGCTGGAACGCTGGGCCGACATCCATGAGGGCCTGCTGCTGGACGTGGAAGTGCATGGCAAATGAGCGACTTTGCGTGGTTACCGCCGCGTAGGCCGGGCTGGCGCGCATCTCGCTGAACCGCGTCCCCAGTTGCGTATGAAACATTTTGCACTGCGCAAAAGCTGTGCTATCAATAGATCCCATGAACGCAGCCCCCACCAGCTTTTACTGGTATTACTTTCCGAAGCCACCGGCGGAGGAAGGATTGCGCTCACCCTGAAGAAAGCTTCAGACGCATTCCCGAAAGCCGCCAGCGAACCTGGCGGCTTTTTTCATGCCGCCACGCTGGGGACCCCCAACGTTCCGGAGATCTCCCGCAATGCCCCCGCACACCGACGACCTGCGTATCCGCACCATCGAACCGCTGACACCGCCAGCCCAGCTGCTGGCGATGCTGCCCTGTGACGATGAAGCCTCCGACACCGTCAGCGCCTCGCGCGCGGCCCTGCACCAGATCCTGCATGGCCGCGACGACCGCCTGGCAGTGGTGGTAGGCCCGTGCTCGATCCACGACCCGAAGGCCGCCATCGAGTACGCCCAGCGCCTGAAGCCGCTGCGCGACGCGCTGGCCGGTGAACTGGAAATCGTCATGCGCGTGTACTTCGAGAAGCCGCGCACCACGGTGGGCTGGAAGGGCCTGATCAACGATCCGGACCTGGACGGCAGCTTCAGGATCGACAAGGGCCTGCGCATCGCGCGCGGCCTGCTGCGCGACATCAACAAGCTGGGCCTGCCGGCCGGTGTCGAGTTCCTCGATGTGATCTCGCCGCAGTACATCGCCGACCTGGTGGCATGGGGCGCGATCGGCGCACGCACCACCGAAAGCCAGGTACATCGTGAGCTGGCGTCGGGGTTGTCGTGCCCGGTCGGCTTCAAGAATGGCACCGATGGCAACGTGAAGATCGCCGCTGACGCGGTGGGTGCTGCGTCCAATCCGCATCACTTCCTGTCGGTCACCAAGCAGGGCGGCACCGCCATCGTGTCGACCACCGGCAACCCGGATTGCCATGTGATCCTGCGCGGCGGCAAGCAGCCGAACTACGACGCGACCAGTGTCGCCGAGGCCTGCCAGGTGCTGGCCAAGTCCAAGCTGCCGACGCGCCTGATGATCGACGCCAGCCACGCCAACAGCCTGAAGAACTCGGAAAACCAGCCAAAGGTGATCGAGGACATCGCCGTTCAGCTGGAAGACGGCGAACAGCGCATCGTGGGCGTGATGATCGAGAGCCATCTGGTCGGTGGCCGCCAGGAACTGGTGGAAGGCCAACCGCTGGTCTATGGGCAGAGCATCACCGATGGCTGCATCGACTGGGACACCACCGTGACGGTGCTGGAGCGGCTGGCCGCGGCCGTGCGCGCCCGCCGTGAAGTGAAGGTGTCCGAAGCCGCCTGATGGAAGCCGCCTGAGTGCGGCACGTGTGTGGATGGCGGCCAGCGCCTGCGGGGGTGCGGCCGCGATCAGGGCCGGTCGGAGTTGGAGACCGGCCCATCTGCACCGGCGATGCGCCTGGCGCTGCGCATGAGCGACAGCGCCAGGTACATCGCCGGGGTGGTGAGAACGATGGATGGGGCCTTCATGTAGCGTCGAGCCCGCGAAGCGCGGGGCTTTGTAGAAGATCCGCTCCACGTACGCTCCAGGTCACGTCACAATGCCACTTCCTGTTTGGTGGCCGCAGCCATGAAAGAACTGATCATTCCAGAAGCCGCACAGCGCGATGAGGATTCCATCGAGATGATCCGCGTGTGGATTGCCGAACGGGGATTGCATGCTTCGCTGAACGTTGGCCTGTATGGCGATCGTCCTGGCATTCGAGAGGAGCATGCGTGGGGACGCATCCTGGCAGACGTCGCCCAGCATGTCGCAGATGCTCTGGTCGTGAGTGGCGGGATGGACCGCGGCGCGGCGATCAACGCGATCAAGGATGCATTCGATGAAGAGCTGCGGGCGCCGTCCAGTGGGCGCTCGGGGGGATTCGTGGTCCGCCACTGAGGGACCAGATGGGCGCCGTGGCGCTGGAGACAGCGTCCCAACGCAACACGGCAACAAGCGCTGGGCGACGTGGAGAACGCGAACCTCAATGCACTTCGTCGTGATAGACGAACTTCGGCATTTCCCAGCGGTAGTGGATCGCCAGCAGGCGCAACGCGAAGCCGCCGCCGAGGCAGCACAGGATCGCGGTGGCGTCGGCCACGCCCCAGTGCAGCAGCAACAGATACGCCGCGCCGGTCAGCAGCGCGATGATCGCGTACAGCTCCTTCTGGAAGATCAGCGGCACCTCGTTGCAGAGGATGTCGCGCAGCACGCCGCCGAAGGCACCGGTCAGCATGCCGGCGATCAGCACGATCGGCATCGCATGGCCGGCCTCACGCGCGATCGAACACCCGATCAGGGTGAAGGCGATCAGGCCCAGGCCATCGAGCACCAGGAAGGTGCGGCGGAAGTGGTGCATCCAGCGCGCCACCCAGGTGGCGATCAGCGCCGCGCACACGGTGAAACCCAGGTACTCGGGATGCTTCACCCAGCCCAGCGGGTAATGGCCAAGCAGGATGTCGCGCAGTGAACCACCACCGAGGGCAGTGACGCAGGCGATCATGACCACGCCGAACAGGTCCATGCGGCGGCGGCCGGCGGACAGTGCGCCGGTCATGGCTTCGGCGGAAATGGCAATCAGGTAGATGACGGACAGCAGCATGGGACAGGCTCCGGGCGCGGTGGGGCCGGCCATGCGCGACTACCGCCACTGCCTGCGCAATGACGGGATGACGATGACCGGTGCCGCTCCCGCTGTCCTTTTGCCTGAGAGTTCAGCGGCATGGGCCGCGTGCCCCTTCGGCGGATCGTCCCAGGCGTGCCCGGTGACCTCTCTCCAGCTCGGCGAGTCGAATGCATGGTTGGTGGGATTCCAGCCCACCGGCCTGAGCGATCATGGGAGCCTGCGCCTTCGGCGGGCGCCAGCGCGGCGCCTCTCTCCTGCATTCGGGCGCCAGTATATCCGCTGCAGTGCAGCACGGCATAATCCGGGCATGACTCCGTCCCTCCGCCCCTGGTTCCTGTACCTGCTCGAATGCCGCGACGGCAGCTATTACGCTGGCATCAGCACCGACGTGGACGCGCGTTTCGCCGCCCACCAGGCCGGCAAGGGCGCGCGCTACACCCGGGCGCGGCCACCGCTGCGCGTGCTGGCCGTGCGCGAGTACCCGGACCGGGCCGCCGCGTCACGGGCCGAATGGCAGCTCAAGCAGCAGCCGCGCGAACGCAAGCTGGCCTGGCTGCAGGCCCCGGATCCTGCGCTTCTGTAGAGCCGAGCCCACGCTCGGCTCCGGGTTCTGTAGATTCACGCCATGCGTGGATGGGCTGCCGGGCCATGCGATGATCGCTCCGCGCCAAGCGCTGGAGACCCGGATGTCCACCTTTGCTTTTCAGCACGACTGTCGGTCATTGTCGTCGCTGTGGTACCCGAAACCGAAGGCGCCGTGAACGATGCGCGCCGCCGGCAAAGCATGGATCTCCATCGTCGTGCTGGTCGCCGGCATCGCGCTGTTGCCTGGCCTGCTGTACCTGCTCGGGCTGGCATTGGCAGGCGGTCGGCCGAAGCCGGCCGGCCGTGTGCCCAGTGGTGTGGCTGCGTGCAGCAGTGAGCCACGGGCGGGATACCACGCGATGAACCCCTGGCGCTTCACCGCCCAGTTCTTCGACAAGGACGTGATGAAGAAGGTGCCTGAAGTTGAGCGTGAGGCCTTCTGGATTGCCCGGCGCCACCTGTGGCGGCAACCGCAGCGCGGCATGCTGCGCTGGCATCTCAGTAGTACCGCATTGACGATCTGGATCACCCGGCATTGGAGTACCGCGCAGATTGCCGACACCGCGAGGAAGGAGGACCTCTGTCGGACCGGGTCGAAACGGTGGGTGTCCGGTGGCCCGATGAACCGGTAGATCCGACGCCATGCGTGGAGGGTGTTGACGGGGTCAGAATCCTTTCCTGCGGAAAGGGATCCGACCCCGCTGCGTGCAGCCCTACCGCTTCGGCTGCCGGTCGTCGCGGTCATCACCGAAGATGATTCGCGCACTGCGCTGGTAGCTCCAATACGCGACCGCCCAGTTCAGCAGCACCACGATGCGGTTGCGGAAGCCGATCAGGAAGAACACGTGCGCGGCCAGCCAGAACCACCACGCCAGCACGCCCGACAGCTGCAGTCGGCCCAGGTGCACGATCGCGGCCATGCGGCCGATGGTGGCGAGGTTGCCGTAGTCCGCGTACTTGAACGGACCGGGTTCGGGCTTGCCGTGCAGGCGCGCGCGGATGACCTCGGCCACGTACTTGCCCATCTGCTTGGCCGCGGGCGCCACACCGGGTACCGGCTTGCCGTCGGCCTGGCTCAGTGCGGCCAGGTCGCCGGCCACGAACAGCTCTGGGTGATCGGGCAGGGTCAGGTCCGGTTGCACCGGCACGCGGCCCGCGCGGTCCAGCGGCACGTCCAGCGTGCGCGCCAGCGGTGAAGCGGCCACGCCGGCGGCCCAGACCACGGTGCGTGCCGGCACGAACTGGTCACCGAGCGTGAAGCCCTGGCTGCCGATGTCGCTCACCGGGGTACCGGTCAGCACTTCCACCCCCAGCTTCTCCAGCTGCCGACGCGCCTTCAGCGAAAGCACTTCCGGGAACGAGGACAGCACGCGCGGCCCGGCCTCGATCAGCCGCACTTTCGCACTGGCCGGATCAATGTGGCGGAACTCGTTGCGCAGCGTGTGGCGCGCGATCTCGGCCAGCGTGCCGGCCAGTTCGACGCCAGTGGGACCACCACCGACGACGGCGAAACTCAGCCACGCCGCCTTCTTTGCCGGGTCCGGTTCGGCCTCGGCACGCTCGAACGCCAGCAGCAGCTTGCGGCGCAGCGCGATGGCATCGTCCAGCGTCTTCAGGCCGGGCGCATCATCGGCCCATTGGTCGTTGCCGAAGTAGGCGTGGGTGGCACCGGTGGCCAGCAGCAGGCTGTCGTAGTCCAGCGTGCTGCCATCGGCCATGCGGATCTGCCGCGCCTGCTTGTCGATGGCCACCACTTCGCCGAGGCGGACTTCCACATTGCGCTGGTGGCCGAGGATGTGGCGCAGCGGTGCGGCGATATCCGGTGCGGACAGGCCGGCGGTGGCCACCTGGTACAGCAGCGGCTGGAACAGGTGATGGTTACGGCGGTCGACCAGGGTGATGCGTATGCGCTCGCGGGCCAGGGCACGGGTGGCCCAGAGACCGGCAAAACCGCCGCCGACAACGACCAGGTGGGGAACGCGCTCGCGACTCATCGACTCACTCCAGTGGGGGCATCGGGGGAAGCGCCTGGCATCTTCGCACGGCGGCCACCTGTCACGTCAGCGCCTGCCCGGATCGGCGATACTCGGGTTCAGGCAGCCGCCCGTGAGGAGCCCATGAGCGAACCGGAAAAGCGCATCGCCCTGTTGATCGACGCCGACAATGCGCCGGCCTCGAAGATCGACGAGGTCCTGGCCGAAGTCGCCCGCTACGGCGTGGCCAACGTGCGCCGTGCCTACGGCAACTGGAAGAGCCCGCGGTTGAAGGGCTGGGAAGCGGTGCTGCACCGAATATGCGATCCGCCCGATCCAGCAGTTTGCCTACAGCAAGGGCAAGAATGCCTCGGACATGGCGATGGTGATCGATGCCATGGACCTGCTCTACGCACGCAACCTTGATGGCTTCGCCATCGTCTCCAGCGATGCCGATTTCACTCCGATGGTGATGCGTCTGCTCACCGATGGCGTGAAGGTGTACGGCTTCGGCGAGAAGAAAACGCCCGAGCCGTTCGTCAACGCGTGCTCGAAATTCATCTACCTGGAAGCACTGGGCCAGACCCATGCCAGCGTGCCGGATACCGAACAGGCCTCCAGCGAACAGGCATCGAACGAGCCGGTGGCCAACGACGATGCCCGGCCACGCAAGAGCGGTGCGGAAATGCGCAGCGATACCCGGCTGGTGAAGATGCTGCGCCGCGCGGTGTCCTCGGCCGAGGGCGAGGACGGCTGGTCGCATCTGGGGCCGGTTGGCAGCCAGATCGGCAACCAGGCCTCGTTCGATCCGCGCAACTATGGTTACGGGAAGTTGAGTGACCTGTTGGCGGCGATCGGCCTGTTCGAACTGAAGAAGGACGGCAAGTCGTCCTACGTGCGCGCGCTGCCGAAGAAAAACCGGTAGTGCTGGCCGCTGGCCGGCACATCACCCAAACCAATCAGATCACCCGTGCTTCCGAATTCGCATAGCCGTCGGCGAACCCGGTGGCGAAATCCTCAATGCCGTTGAAGGCCAGCAGCAACAGGCCCGCACACAGCAGCAGATTGCGATTGGAGCGGCGGTAGCCCAACACCAGCATCCCCAGCCCTGCTGCCAGCAGAACGTAGTTCAAAGCATCCCATGCAGTCACGTCGTCTCTCCCTGTGGATGGGCGTATCGTAGCGTTTCCGCGCCACCGTGGCGCACTGCTGCAGGCAAGGAAATCCGCAATGTTGAAGATCTGGGGCCGCCGCAATTCCAGTAACGTCCGCAAGGTGCTGTGGTGCGCCGAGGAGATCGGCCTGCCGTATGAATCCATCGAAGTCGGTGGCAGCCACGGCGGCACGCAGACGCCGGAGTACCAGGCGATGAATCCCAATAGCCTGGTGCCGGTGATCGAAGACCATGGCCTGCCGCTGTGGGAATCGAACGCCATCGTGCGCTATCTGAGCGCACGCTACGCATTGGGCACGCTGTACGCCGAAGACCCGATGGAGCGTGCCCAGGCCGAGAAGTGGATGGACTGGAGCACCTCGCGGATGGCGCCGCTGTACAGCGACCTGATCTGGGGCATCATGCGCACCGCCCCGGCCGACCGGGACGAATCGCGGATCAATGCCGCGATCGTGCGCGCCGGCGATTACCTGGCGATGGCCGATGCCACGCTGGCCAAACAGCCGTGGCTGTCGGGCGACAAGTTCGCGATGGGTGATATTCCGCTGGGCTCGCTGATCTACGCCTGGTACGAGCTGCCGATCCAGCGGCCGGAACTGCCGCACCTGGCCGAGTGGTACGCCCGCCTGCGCGAGCGGCCGGCCTACCAGCGCGGCGTGATGTCGCCGCTGACGTAAGCACTGCCCGGTGCTGAAACGCAGCCGAGCATGGCTCGGCTCTACGGTAGTGCCGAGCCATGCTCGGCAGTGCTCTACGGGATCAATACAGGTCCGTTGGATCCACATCCAGCGACCAGCGCACCTTGCGTGCTTCCGGCAGCGCGTACAGCTGTGGCACCAGCTGCGAAAGCACGCCATGCAGTGGCGGCCGCTGCATGGCAGACAGCAGCAGCTGCGTACGCTGGTAGCCAGCGCGGCGTGGCATCGGTGCTGGCATCGGCCCGTAGGCCTCGACCACGTCCTGCTCGCCCAGCAACTGTCGTGCGGCCAGCAGGAACGCATTGGCATGCTCCACCTGCTGCGCTTCGGCGCGCATCAGCGCCAGGTGCGCGAATGGCGGGAATCCTGCGGCTTGCCGCTGATTCAACTCCGCCTGTGCGAACGGGTGGTAGCCACCGCTGACCAGCGTTTCCAGCAGTGGATGCCCGGGGTGATGGGTCTGCAGCCAGACCTCGCCGGGATCACGTGCACGACCCGCACGGCCCGCCACCTGGATCAGCTGCTGCGCCAGCTTCTCGCTGGCGCGGAAGTCAGCGGAGAACAGGCCTTCGTCGATGCCCACCACCACCACCAGGGTCAGCTTCGGCAGGTCGTGGCCCTTGGCCAGTATCTGCGTGCCGACCAGGATGCCGGGCTGGTCGCCCAGTCTCGCCAGCTGCTGTTCCAGTGCATCGCGACGTGACGTGGTGCCGCGGTCGATGCGCACCACAGGGACGTCGGCGAAGGCCGCGGTGAGATGCTCTTCCAGGCGTTCGGTGCCGATGCCCTGCGGTTGCAGCGCCAGGCTGCCGCAGGCCGGGCATGCCAGCGGTGCCGGTTGTCGCGCGCCGCAATGATGGCACTGCAGGCGGCGGCCGCCGCCATGCACGGTCATCGGTGCATCGCAGCGGTTGCACGGTGCGGTCCAGCCGCAGTCGTGGCACAGCAGTACCGGCGCGTAGCCACGCCGGTTCTTGAACACCAGCACCTGTTGGCCGCGCTGCAGGTGCTCGTCGATGCCGGCCAGCACATCAGCCGAGAGGCCATCGTGCAGCGGCCGCTTGCGCACATCGAGGATGCGCACACGCGGTGGCCGCGCATCACCGGCACGCTGCTTCAGGCGCAGGTGGGTGTAGCGCCCGGCGTAGGCATTATGCAGCGTTTCCAGCGAAGGGGTGGCACTGCCGAGCAGCACCGGAATGCCGAGCGCCTTGGCCCGGACCAGAGCGAAATCGCGCGCGTGATAGCGGATGCCGTCCTGCTGCTTGTAGCTGCCGTCGTGTTCCTCGTCGATGATCAGCAGCCCGGCCTGCGGCAATGGCGTGAACACCGCCGAGCGGGTGCCGACGATGACCCGTGCCTCGCCGCGCGAAGCCGCAGCCCAGACGCGCGCGCGCTCGTTGTCGTTCAACCCCGAATGCAATGCGTGCACGGCGATGCCAAGGCGGCCGCGGAAGCGTGCCAGGGTCTGCGGGGTCAGACCGATTTCCGGCACCAGCACCAGCGCCTGCCTGCCCTGCGCCAGGCAGTGGATGATGGCCTGCAGGTACACCTCGGTCTTGCCGCTGCCGGTCACGCCATCCAGCAGGAAGGGCTGGAAGCCTTCGGCGGCATTGATGGCGGCCACCGCTTCGGCCTGGTCCGGGTTGAGGGTGGGGCCGGGCAGCGGCTGCGCATGCTGCGGTGCCACCGTCATCGCCACGCGCTCGGCCAGCGCACGCTTGGCCAGGCTGCGCGCGGCGGTGCGCCAGTCCTCCATGCGTTCGCCCAGTACATCCTCATCCACCACGGCCCCGGCCAGCAGTTCGGCCAACTGCCGCGGGCGGCTGCCGGCGCGCAGCTTCCCGCGCTGGGCATGGCCTTCGGGGGTCAACTGCCAGCCCCAGTGGTGGGTGTCGGGCAGGGCTTCGCCATGACGCAGCGGTCCTGGCAGGGCGGTGCTCAGTACCTCGCCCAGCGGTGCGTGGGTGTAACGCGCCAGCCATTGCAGGCTCTGCCACAGCTCCCCCTGCAGCAGCGGCTGCGGGTCGCACCAGGCCAACGCCTGGCGCAGTCCCCGGCCGTCGTCGGTCTGGCCGTGCCCCACCACCACCCCGACCAGCTCGCGGTTGCCGAACGGCACCTTCAGGCGGCAGCCGACCGCAACCGTGGGGCCATCGCCCTCCGGCGACAGGTAGTCGAACAGACGGGGCAGGGGGACGGGCAGGGCGACCTGCAGGGTCGGAAACGGTGAAAGCATCGGGCCAGTGTACCGGGCCATGCGCGCGCGAATGGCGGGGTGGGAGACGGCGGAGCGACGCCCGTTGAATCATAAATGTCACCTAAATGTCGGTGTCCATTGGAGATTCAGGCTTATCCACATGTTCTGTGGATAACGTTGTGCGTTACCGGTCGACGGGAACGCAGGAGGCCGATGGCGACGAGCTCACGCTTGGGTTGGTCAAAAAATAGCCACACTTAAAAACTATTCAAAATCAACAGCTTAAGTGTGAAACATTGCTGAAACAGAGTGAATTCAGCTGCTTGCCGCAGTTTCCCGCGCCGGGAGCGTGGTGCTGTGCACAACCTGCAGCACGAAGTATCCGTGGGCGCAAGTCCTACGGGCGTCGATTGCCTGCCGCTATCATTCCCCCAGACCTTTGGAGTGACCGATGACGGCTGTGCCCGCCCCTGTTTCCTCGACCGCGGCCGGCGCGCTGTCGGCGTTCCTGCGTGGCGTCGAGCGCCGCGCCCTGGTGGTGGCTGAGCTGCAGTGCGGCGATGCCGCGCGCGCCGAACAGACCCTGGTGGCAGTGATGCGCGCGTTCGCGGCCGTTGCCAGCGACCTGCCGATGGCGCAGTGGCCGACCCGCTTCTGGACCCTGCTGGGCCAGCGCCAGGCCCTGCGCGAGCCGATGGGTGGCCAATGGGCGCCACCGTTGGCCGCGCTGGCTGCGATGTCGCCGCTGCCGCGCCTGGCGCTGCTGCTGCGGGTAGGCGGCAGCCTGGACGAGAGCATCGCCACGCGCGTGCTCGACCAGGACGAGGCCGGCTACCAGCACCTGCTGGCCGATGCCTGCCCGCGCGATGCCCAGGGCCAGCCCGATGCCGCGGCCTGGCGCCAGTTGGCCGAACAGGTACAGGCGCGTATCCGTGAACTGCCGGCCACGCGCCTGCAGCAGCTTCAGCAGCCGGCGGCACCCGCCGCCCACAATGAAGCGCCGACCTCCAGCTGGCGAGCACCGCAGCGGGACGAGCGCGCGGCAGCCCATGGCAAGCGCCGTCGTACGGACGCCAAGCCGCGCTGGCGTGGTCCGCTGATCCTGCTGGTAACCGTGGCGGTGCTGCTGGCCGCTGCGCTGGGTTGGCGCTACCTGCAGGGACGTTCCTTCGGCAACGATGCGCCGCTGCCGGAAGGCGTCGTGGGCGAGGCCGGTCCGGTGACGGTGGAAGCCCTGCCACCGAGCAAGGTCGACGCCACGCCGGATGCAACGCATGCCCAAGCCAATGACGACGCAGCGATGCTGGCCGATCGCGACTACCCGCTGGTTGCCGATGCTGACCTGTACGCATGGACCGCCGCGGGCGGTCCGCTGCCGGTGGACGAATCGCAAGCCAAGCTGAGCCGACCGGAGCCGGCCAGTGCCACGCTGGAAACCGCCGCCGCCGATGAATAAGTCCGTGTTCGCCAGCCTGTTGCTGGCCTTGCCGCTGTCCCTGTCTGCGGCGCCGCAATCGTTGAACGTGCCATTGCCGCCGCCATCGCCGGCCACCCCGGCCGTGCCGCCGGCTTCGACCGCGGCACCGGCTGGCTTTGCCCAGCTCGATCCGCAGCAGCAGCGCCAGCGCCGCGCCGACTACGCCGCCTGGCGCGCATTGCCGGAAGCCGAGCGCGAGCGCATCCGCCAGGCCGCCGCGCGCTTCAATGCGCTGCCGGCCGATCAACAGCAGCGCATGCGGCAGCAGTTCCAGGCACAGGACCAGGCGTTCCGCGACGGATGGCGGCTGGGCCCGCAGCTGGGCCTGGAGTTCCCCAAGCTGCACGGACTGTTCGGATTCGTGCCGCCGGAGCAACGCGAGTCGGCGCTGGCCGTGCTGCGCCAACTCAGCCCGGCGCAGCTGGCCCAGCTGACCCTGGTCGCGCAGCGCACGCCGCCGCAGGAACGCGATGCGGTACGCAGCGCCTTCCTCGCGGTACCCGCCGCCGAACGCGACAGCTGGCTCAAGCGCCAGGCCGGGCAGTAGAAAAAGGGGACGGAGGGGATTAAGTCGCATTCGGCACTGACTGGCCTGATACGACTTAATCCCCTCCGTCCCCTTTTTGCTTGGGGCAGCCGCAACCCGGCATTCACGCCATGTCATGGGAATGCACGCGCTGCCCGCGTAAGATGGGCGCCCGCAACCCGGTGCCTGTGCCCTTCGCGCGCAACCGCAGTTCGCGTCAAGCACCTTATGTCTACTGCAACCTCCACGCCGCGCTTCAGCAAGGAAGTCGGCGCCACCGGTCTGCTCGCCCTGCCGCTCGTGCTGGGCCATGTGTCCACCGGTCTGATCTCCTTCGTCGACAACGTGATTGCCGGCCACCACGCCACGGCCACCCTTGCCGCAGTCACCATCGGTACCGCCCTGCTGTGGCTGCCGATGCTGATTCCGATCGGCACCCTGATCTCGCTCACCGCCTCGGTGTCGCAGCTGCACGGCGCTGGCCGCGAGCGCGAGATCGGCCCGCTGTTCCGCCAGGCGCTGTGGCTGGCGTTGGGCTTGGGCCTGATCATGTTCACCTTCCTTACGGTGGTGCCGCCGCTGCTGCCGGCCTTCGGCATCGCACCGGACATCGTGCCGGGGGCGACTGCGTTCCTGCATGCGGTGCGCTGGGGCGGCCCGGCGCTGACCCTGTACTTCTGCATGCGCTACCTCAGCGAAGGCATGCACTGGACACTGCCCACCATGCTGCTTGGCTTCGGTGGCCTGCT
The DNA here is from genome assembly GCF_059370035.1 of Stenotrophomonas sp. YJH_SMC_37. Classification (NCBI taxonomy): domain Bacteria; kingdom Pseudomonadati; phylum Pseudomonadota; class Gammaproteobacteria; order Lysobacterales; family Lysobacteraceae; genus Stenotrophomonas; species Stenotrophomonas sp. YJH_SMC_37. The sequence goes on along the minus strand of NZ_JCAFTG010000008.1, from coordinate 145,639 downwards.
GGTGCTGGCGCCGCTGGGCTATGTGCTGGCCAATGGCAAGCTCGGTTTCCCGGAACTGGGTGCGGAAGGCCTGGGCATCGCTTCGGCGGTGATGATGTGGCTGCAGGCCACGGCGTTTGCCCTCTATCTGTGGCGCACCAAGCGCTTTGCCCACCTGCAGCTGTTCTCGCATTTCGAAGGGCCGCGCTGGAAGGCGATCTGGGAGCTGCTGCGCACCGGCCTGCCGATCGGCATCACCGTGCTGATGGAAGGTGGCTTGTTCATCGTCACCGCGTTGCTGATCGGTCGCCTGGGTGCCAATGAAGCGGCGGCGCACCAGATCGCGATCAACGTCGCGCAGCTGTGCTTCATGATTCCGATGGGCGTGGCCGAGGCCACCACCGTGCGCGTCGGCCATGCGGTCGGCCGTGGCGATGGCTTCGGCGTGCGACGCGCGGCCTGGGCCGGTTACGCGATCATCATGGGCACGCAGACGCTGTCGGCGGCGGTGCTGCTGTTCGGCCACGACGCCATCGTCGGCGTGTACACCAACGACCTGGCGGTGGCCGGGCTGGCCTCGACCCTGCTGCTGTACGCGGCCACCTTCCAGTTCCCGGACGGCATCCAGGTACTGTCGGCCGGTGCGCTGCGCGGCCTGAAGGACACCCGCGTGCCGATGTTCATCGCCATGTTCGCGTACTGGGGCCTGGGCATGCCGCTCGGCGCCGGGCTCGGCCTGGGGCTGGGCATGGGCCCGCAGGGCATGTGGATCGGCCTGATCGTCGGCCTGACTGCCGCTGCCATCCTGATGGGCTGGCGCCTGCGCCGCAGCAGCCTGCGCATCGGCCAGTCGATGCTGTCCTGATCGTCCCGCCCGCCTGCCCACCCATGGCGGGCGATCCCCTGACTTGTGTCCGATGCCGCATCACGCGGCAACGGCTATGCTGGTACCACGGCAAGAAGCCATCCGGAGCGTTCCATGAATCACCCCGTGCCCCCGCTGCCCCCGGCGCGTCGCAATCCCGTCGCCAGTTTCTTCATCGGGCTGTGGGACGTCATGAACTTCACCCGCCGGTTGATCCTCAACCTGGTGTTCTTCGGCCTGCTGTTCCTGCTGCTGGTGATGTTCGTCATCGCCGCCGGCATGGGCGCCGGTGCCAGCAAGTCGCTGCAGGACCGCACCACCCTGGTGATCGCGCCGGAAGGCCGCCTGGTCGAGCAGTTCAGCGCCGACCCGGTCAGCCGCGCGCTGGCCAAGGCGGTGGGTGACAACGGTGCCGAAGAGATCCAGCTGCGCGACCTGCTGCGGGTGATCGAGTCGGCCAAGGAAGACAAGAAGATCGAGCGCGTGGTGCTGGAACTGGACAAGCTGCAGCCGTCCGGCTTCGCCTCGCTGCGTGAAGTGGCCGCCGCGCTGCAGGACCTGCGTGCGTCCGGCAAGCAGCTGGTGGCCTACAGCGAGAGCATGGGCCAGTCGCAGTACCTGCTGGCCGCGCAGGCCGACGAGGTCTACCTGGACCCGATGGGCTCGGTCGTGCTCGAGGGCCTCGGCCGCTACCGCCAGTATTTCCGCACCGGCCTGCAGGACAAGCTGGGCGTGGACGTGCACCTGTTCAAGGTGGGCGAGTACAAGTCCGCGGCCGAGCCGTACGTGCTCGACGCGGCGTCACCGGCCTCCAAGGAAGCCGACCTGTTCTGGATGAACGACGTCTGGCAGCGTTACCTGGGCGACATCGCCAAGGCCCGCCGCCTGGATCCGGCACAGCTGGCCGCCGGCATCGACACGCTGCCGGAAGGCATCGCTGCTGCTGGTGGTGATCTGGCCAAGTTCGCCCTGCAGCAGAAGCTGGTGACCGCGCTGAAGACCCGCGAAGAGTTCGAGGACCTGATGATCGAGCGCGGCGTGGCCGACGAAGATGCCGACGGTGGCTTCCGCAACGTCGACTTCGGCACCTACCTGGGCCAGCTTGATGCGCGCCGCAAACCGGTCGACAACCGTCCGCAGGTGGCAGTGGTGGTGGCGTCCGGCGAGATCAGCGGCGGTGACCTGCCGGCCGGCCGCATCGGTGGCGAATCGACGTCGGCGCTGCTGCGTGCCGCGCGCGACGACGACGATGTCAAGGCGGTCGTGCTGCGCGTGGATTCGCCGGGCGGAGAAGTGTTCGCTTCCGAGCAGATCCGCCGTGAAGTGGTCGCCCTGCAGGCCGCCGGCAAGCCGGTGGTCGTATCGATGGGCGACCTGGCCGCCTCCGGTGGCTACTGGATCAGCATGAACGCCGATCGCATCTACGCCGATCCGTCGACGATCACCGGTTCGATCGGCATCTTCGGCATGGTGCCGAACTTCAGCCGCGCGCTGGACAAGATCGGCGTGCACACCGATGGCGTCGGCACCACCCGCTTCGCCGGTGCGTTCGATGTCACCCGGCCGATGGATCCGGCCGTGGGCCAGGTCATCCAGTCGGTGATCAACAAGGGCTACGCCGACTTCACCGGTCGCGTCGCCGACGCCCGCAAGAAGCCTGTCGAGGCCGTCGACGAAGTGGCCCGTGGCCGCGTGTGGAGCGGTGCGCAGGCCAAGGAACGTGGCCTGGTCGATGCCTTCGGTGGGCTGAAGGATGCCGTGGCCGACGCCGCCAGCCGTGCCAAGCTGGGCAAGGCTGACGCTTATCGCGTGCGCTACATCGAGAAGGCGGCCACGCCGTTCGCGCAGTTCGTCAGCGGTTTCGCCGGCAGCCGCGCTGGTGCCTGGATGCTGTCCGATTCGGGCATGGCGCGGATGCTGCTGGCGCGCACGATGCCGGAAGTGGATACGCAGCTGCGCTTTGTCGAGAACGCGGCCCGCGAAAAGGGCAATGGCGCACCGGTGAAGGCGCTGGCGTACTGCTTCTGCGGGTTCTGACCGGAGCACATCCACGCATGGCGTGGATCTACTGTAAACGCCCGGCTTCGGCCGGGCGTTCTCGTTGGTGGGGTCGGATCCCTTTGCCCGCAAAGGGTTCTGACCCCACAGGTCACTGCGTCGCGTCGGCCTCGGCCTTGCGCTCGCCCGCAGCGGCGTCATCGACGGATTTCTGCGCGCCCTTGGCGCGGTCCAGCGGCCCCTGCATCGCGCGCGCCATCGCCTTGGGCACCGGTGGCTTCTCCGGGTTCGGCGTTGGCGGGCGCTGGCAGGCGGACAGCAGCACGGTGGCCAGCAGGGACGTGGACAGGACCAGGATGCGCATGGCGGCACTCCGTGATGGGCGTGCGGGCAGTGTCGCATCCTCGGCAGGGGGCGGCCGTGAGCGCGTATCCTTGTTGCATCGAAACACAGCGGGCGCGGCCCCGGAGGACTCATGACCCAGCAACGGTGGCGGCTGGACGGCCAGACTGCCCTGATCACCGGCGCCAGTGCCGGCATCGGCCTGGCCATCGCGCATGAACTGGCCGGGTTCGGTGCCGACCTGATGATCGTCGGCCGCGATATCGACATGCTGGAGACCGCGCGCGACGAGTTGCTGGATGTGTATCCGCAGATGCAGGTGCATGCGCTGGCCGCCGATGTTTCCGACGACGAGGACCGCCGCCAGATCCTGGACTGGGTGGAGGACCACAGCGATGGCCTGCATATCCTGGTAAACAACGCCGGCGGCAACGTCACCAAGGCGGCCACCGAGTACTCCGAAGACGAGTGGCGCAAGATCTTCGAGACCAACCTGTTCTCGGCGTTCGAGCTGTCGCGCTACGCACATCCGCTGCTGGCACGCCACGCGTCGTCGTCCATCGTCAACGTCGGCAGCGTGTCCGGCCTGACCCATGTGCGCAGTGGCGTGGTCTACGGCATGACCAAGGCGGCGATGCACCAGATGACCCGCAACCTGGCCGTCGAGTGGGCCGAAGATGGCATCCGCGTCAACGCAGTGGCACCGTGGTACATCCGTACCCGGCGCACGTCCGGCCCGTTGTCGGACCCGGACTACTACGAGGAAGTGATCGATCGCACGCCGATGCGTCGTATCGGCGAGCCGGAGGAAGTGGCTGCGGCCGTGGGCTTCCTGTGCCTGCCGGCAGCCAGCTACGTTACCGGCGAGTGCATCGCGGTGGACGGCGGCTTCCTGCGCTACGGGTTCTGATCTTCGGAAGGGTAGTGCCGGCCGCTGGCCGGCAACCACAGGATATTCAGTTGATTGCAGTTGCCGGCCAGCGGCCGGCACTACCGGACGGCGGTCACCCCGGCACCGGGCAGTTGCTGGCCTCCAGCACACCCTGCAACCGCTCGCGGTCCTTGCGCGCGCTGTCGCGGTTCTCGGGCGCGGCGAAGCGCTCCCGGCCGCGGGCATCGCGGAAGCGCTGCTGCCAGGCACCGCAGCGCTGCGCTTCGGGAAGCGCTTCGCACTGATCGCGCACCACTTCACAGCTGGCGGCATTCACCGGCGTCACTCCGCCAAGGCCCTGTACTGTCATCAGCTCGCAGCGACCTGGCGCAGCCTCGTACTCGTACAGGTAGCCGCCGCCCTGGCTGTCGGTGCACTGGAAGATAGGAGGAAGCGGCGGCTTCGGTGAACCGTCACTTCCAGCAGCACGGGCCTCGGCATCGCGACGCAGCGTCGCGCTGTCAAGGATCTGGTCGTCTCCTTCGTGTTCGACCATGCCTGCTTCCATGATCGTGCGTCCTTCGTCCGCGCGTCGGGCCGCAGGCGCAACACCCCGGTTGGCCGGCAGCGGCGCGGGTGTTTCCACCGGGGTGGGGGTAGGTTCAGCGGCCACAGGGGCAGCGGCGGCCGGCTGCGCGTTGCCCTTGCCGGGTATGCGCAGCACCTGCTGCTTGCTGCCAGTGGGGCACGGCGTGCGCTGCAGGGTAGGGATGTCACTGCTGCTGGAGGTACAGCGGTAGATCACGCCCTCTTCGGCCAATGCGCTTCCAGGCAGCAGCACCAGGAGCAGCCAGATCACTCGGTTCATGCGTACAGCGTACAGGCTGCGACGGCTTGCTGCGGTCAGCGTTCGCAATCGCGCGACAGGCGCGCATCGATGCCGCGCTGTTCGTTGCTGATGGCGGTGCGTTCACTCTGCAGCGCACTGTTGTACCGGCGATCCAGTTCCCAGCGGCGATCACGCAGTCGCGCACAGACTTCCTGCGGCGGCAACGCATGGCAGCTGTCGCGGACCAGCACGCTGCCGGCCGGAACCTGCACGCCCATGCCGATCGAGGGGGGACGATAACCCGCGCCTTCGCCGATCGGCGTGCCGGTGGCCGGGCGCGGTCCGGGGTAGGCCGGGCCGTGATGGGCGTGTGGCAGCCAGACACTGGTCCACAACGGCACCCAGCGCGGATTGCCTTCGTTGTTGTCGCTGGTATACCGTCGGCCATCATCGCTCACGCATTCGTACATCGGCTGCGGCGGCTGGATGTAGACGTGGCGGACTTCGCGCTCGCGGATGACCGGGGTTTCGCCGGGCGGCGCAGGCGGGGCATCACTGCGCACCACCCGTGGAGCGGGATCGCGCGGGCGCTGCAGGTCGCGAACCTGCTGGCGGCCGCTGTTGCAGGGCGTGTCCTGCAGGGCCACGGCCCCGTTGCTGGAAACGCAGCGGTACACCCGCACGTCTTCGGCTGCGGACGCCGTCCACGGCAGCAGCAGGCACAGGCTGAAGGTGGCGCGCAGCAGGCTCATGGCGGCAGCGTCCGTGATTGTCCGCGGCAGTGCAATCGGCGGCTCAGGAGCGCAGCACGTTGCCGCTGAGCGCGTCGCGTATGGGGGTGGGTTGGGCCAGGCCACCGGTCTGTCCGTCAAGGATGCCGTCGAGCAGGCGCAGCAGGCGCGGATCCAGCTCTTCGCGGCTGCGCGCCGGTGGTTCGCCGGCCAGATTGGCGCTGGTGGAGACCAGCGGGCCGCCCCAGGCGCGGCAGAGTTCGGCCACCAGCGGGTGCGCGCTGATGCGCACCGCAATGCCGCTGTGTTCGCCGGTGACCCAGGGCTGCGCGCGCGGGCCAGCGGGCAGGATCCAGGTGTTGGCGCCGGGCCAGCTGGCCAGTACCGCGCGCTGGCGGGCGTCGGGCAGCGCCTGCAGGCGCACCCAGCCTTCCAGCTGCGCCAGCTCGGCCGCGACCAGGATCATGCCTTTCTCGATCGGTCGCTGCTTCAGCCGCAGCACCATGTGCACTGCCGCTTCCTGCGAGGGATCACAGCCCAGGCCCCAGACCGCTTCGGTCGGGTAGGCGATCACGCCGCCGGCGCGGAGCGTGGCGACAGCAGAGTCCAGGGTGAGTTCTTTCATGGCGGCGACCGGCCCGGCGTGGGCCTCCATTATCCCCCTGCTGCGTGCAGAAGGGGTGGTCGGCGCGGACGGTAGGTGCGGACCGTTGGTCCGCACACCTTGCCCCTCATCCACGCATGGCGTGGATCTACTTCTTCGCAGCGGCCTTCTTGACGGCTTTCTTCGCCGGGGCCTTCTTCACCGCCTTCTTTGCCGGCGCCTTCTTGGCAGCAGCCTTCTTCGGCGCCGCTTCCTTCTTCACTGCCGCCTTCTTGGCCGGTGCCTTTTTCGCTGCCGCCTTCTTGGCGCCGAAGCCCTTGCGCACCGGCTTGCCGGTTTCTTCCATCAGCTGCTGCACTTCGGCCAGGGTCAGCGATGCCGGCTCGCGGTCCTTGGGGATCTTGCCGTTCATCTTGCCGTCGCTGATATACGGGCCGAAGCGGCCGTTCAGCACCTGGATGTCGCTGCCCTCGAATTCCTTGATGATCCGGTTGCGCGCGATCTCTTCCTTCTCTTCGATCAGGAACACGGCACGGGCCAGGTCGATGGTGTACGGGTCGTCTTCCTTCTTCAGCGAGGCGTAGGTGCTGCCACGCTTGGCGAACGGCCCGAAGCGGCCAATCCCGACGCTGACCGGCTCGCCCTTGTCCTCACCCAGCGCGCGCGGCATCAGGAACAGCTCCAGCGCGTCTTCCAGGGAGATGGTGTGCATCGACTGGCCAGGGCGCAGCGAGGCGAACTTCGGCTTCTCCTCGGCGTCCTCGGCGGTGCTGCCGATGGCGGCATACGGCCCGAAGCGGCCCAGACGCACGCTGACCGGCTTGCCTGTCTTCGGATCGGTGCCAAGCTCGCGCGCGCCACTGGCCTCGGCGCGGTCGACCGATTCCTTCTTGTCTTCCACCAGTTCCTTGAACGGCTCCCAGAAGCGAGCCATCAGCGGAATCCACTCTTCTTCGCCACGGGAAACGGCATCAAGCTCGTCTTCGAGCTTGGCCGTGAAGTCGTAGTCCACGTACTGGGTGAAGTGGCTGGACAGGAACTTGGACACCGCGCGGCCGACGTCGGACGGGCGGAAGCTGCGGCCTTCCATTTCCACGTACTTGCGGAACAGCAGGGTCTGGATGATCGAGGCGTAGGTCGAGGGACGACCGATGCCGTACTCTTCCAGCGCCTTCACCAGCGCCGCTTCGGTGTAGCGCGGCGGCGGCTGGGTGAAATGCTGTTCGGCCTGGATGCGTTCCAGCGGCACGCGGTCGCCCGGCTTCATCGCCGGCAGCTTGCGGCCTTCGTCCTCGTCCTCGGCGCTCTTGCTGTCCTTGCCTTCCTCGTACACGGCCAGGAAGCCGGGCACCACCACCGTGGTGCCGCTGGCACGGAACACGTGCTCGCTGCCGGCGGACAGGTCGACGCTGACGGTATTGAGCGTGGCCGGGATCATCTGGCAGGCGACGGCGCGCTTCCAGATCAGTTCGTACAGGCGGCGCTCGTCGTCGGTGAGGAAGCGTGCGACCTGGGCCGGGGTGCGCAGGGCCGAGGTCGGGCGCACCGCTTCGTGCGCTTCCTGGGCGTTCTTCGACTTGGTCTGGTAGGTGTTGGGCTGGTCCGGCAGCGAGGCGATGCCGTAGTCGCGGGCGATCACGTCGCGGATTTCCGCCAGCGCGTCCTGCGACAGGTTCACCGAGTCGGTACGCATGTACGAAATCAGGCCGACGGTGCCTTCGTCGCCGATGGCCACGCCCTCATACAGCTTCTGCGCAACCTGCATGGTCTTGCGGGTGGTGAAGCCGAGCTTGCGCGAGGCTTCCTGCTGCAGGGTCGAGGTGGTGAACGGTGGCGCGGGACGGCGCTTGCGCTCCTTGCTGGCCACGTCGGTGACATGCAACGAGCCCTGCGCGGCCTGCTGGATACGCAGGCGGGCGGCTTCGGCGGTGTCACCGTCGGTGATGGTGAACTGCTCGAACTTCTGCCCGTCCAGCTTGACCAGCTTGGCGTTGAAGTGCTGCGACGGGTGCGCGCATTCGGCCGCGATCGACCAGTATTCGCGGGCGACGAAGGCTTCGATCTCTTCCTCGCGCTCGACGATCATGCGCAGCGCCGGGCTCTGCACGCGGCCTGCGGACAGGCCGCGCTGGACCTTGCGCCACAGCACCGGCGACAGGTTGAAGCCGACCAGGTAGTCCAGCGCGCGGCGCGCCTGCTGGGCATCGACCAGGTCGCTGGCGATCGCGCGCGGCTGGCTGATCGCTTCCTTGATGGCGCGCGGGGTGATCTCGGTGAACACCACGCGCTGCATCGGCTTGTCCTTGACCAGCCCGCGTTCCTTCAGGATCTCGGCGATGTGCCAGCTGATCGCTTCACCTTCGCGATCCGGGTCGGTTGCCAGCAGGATGTCGTCGGCACCCTTGGCGGCCTTGGCGATCGCATCGACATGCTTTTCGTTCTTGTCGATCACGTCGTAGTGCATGGCGAACCCGTTGTCCGGGTCGACCGCGCCTTCCTTCGGGATCAGGTCACGCACATGCCCATACGAGGCCAGGACGGTGTAGTCCTTGCCGAGGTATTTGTTGATCGTCTTGGCCTTGGCTGGCGATTCGACGATGAGCAGGTGCTTGGGCATGTCGGGAGAGGTCTGTGGGCGGACCGGGAGAAGGGGCCGCTAGGGTGGAGCAAACGGCCGCATTAGTGAAGCGGCCACGGGCAAATCCATAAACTGAACGCCCGGTAATGTGCCGGGCGTTCAGGTTTCACCTTATTAGAGGAATCACGCCCGGCCGGCCCGTGTCAAGCAGCCAGGCGTGAGGATGGCCGTTCACGAGGCCATCTTGGCGATGAAGCCTACCGCGAACACCAGCAGGGCCAGGCCGACCAGAGACAGCAGGCCGGTCAGCACGAGCACCAGTACGGTTACCGTGCCCAGCTCCCGGCGTTGCAGCTGCGGCTGGTCGGTGTAGGCCCAGCGGTCGACCACGAGGGTGTCGCAGACCATGTCGTGCAGGCCCTGCTTGCGTTCGGTGAAGGCGGCCATCAGGAAACCGATGCCGAGCGTGAAGCTGCTCAGCAGCATGGCCCAGTAGCGACCAAATGCGCGGGCCTTGGTCAGGCGTTCGCCGTTGCCGCGCACCACCTTGATACCGACTGCCATCTTGCCCAGCGTGGCGCCGCCCTGCGAGGCATGGAACCAGGTGTAGTAGGCCATGCCGATGCCGAGGTTGATCAGGGCGCTGGCCAGCTGGGCAACGATCTCGATGGCCGATTCGCCGCTGCCCACCGCGCCCATGCTGGCGCCGAGTATCGCACCAAGAATGGCACCGATGATGCTGCCGGGGACGACCAGCACGAAGTAATCGATCATGTAGGCCGCCACACGCTTCCAGAAGCCTGCGTAGACCACTTCACCGCCAACCACCGGCTGCGCGTGGCCACCGCTGCTGGTGGTCGCTGGAGCGCTGTAAGGCGAGCTGCTGAGCGCGCCGGTGCCGGGCAGCGGTGCGGTGCCGCTGTCGATGGCGGCGTAGTCGCTGCGCAGGTCGAACCCGCCGCTGCTGCTGGCAGTGCTGGCATCGGCCAGCGTCTGCAGGCCGAGCTCGTCGACCATCTGCCGCAGCGCAGCCCACTGGGCCATGCCCTCCCGCCAGACCAGGGTGTCCAGGTTGAGCTGGCCGCGCTGGAAGCGCTGGCGGATCTCCTGGACCGGCAGCGGGCCCTGGCGTTGCTGTCCTTCGGCGTAGTACCACTCAGTCATTGCATGTTCCCTGTTGAATCATCCTTGGAGGTGCTGGCGTGCGCGCGGTTCAGCCGCGGCACGACGGCGGCAGGTACTTGTCGTTGCTCTCGCCGCTGCATTCCCAGCGGCCGCTGTCGCGATCGTATTCCAGCCACAGCAGATCGCCATCGAGGCTCTTGCCGGGCAGCGCCAGGGTGGCTTCGATGCCGCAGTGGCCGTTGTTGAAGCGACCGATGTTCACCGCTGACAGCCCTGCATGGGCGAAATCACCCGGGGCCGGGAAGCCGGCGTCGTTGCCACCCGGGCAGCGGCCTTCGTCATCGGCGAAATGCTGCACCTGGTCCTTCAGCGGCTGCAGTGCGGTCACTGCGCCGGCGACCTTGGCGCGAAGGGTGTAGTCGTTGTAGGCGGGCAGCGCGATGGCGGCCAGGATGGCCACGATCGGTACCAGCACCAGCAGCAGGCCGCCGCCGATGATGGCGGTCAGGGCGCAGCCGGACAGCTTCTTCTTCGGCGTCGGCAGGGCGCTGGCCGCTGCGCTGGTGGCGTAGGGCGTGGACGGTGGCAGCACCGGTGGCTGCGGCGGAGGCGGTGCTGCCGGCTCCGGTTCGGGTTCCACGGGCGGTGCAGCGGCGTCCAGCGCCGGCACGATCAGGCCGAGCTCGTCGACCACGGTGCGCAACGGCTGCCATTGCGGCAGGCCGTCGCGCCAGACCAGGGTGTCCAGGGAGATCTGGTTGTTGCGGAACAACTCGACCAACTGTTCCGCCGGCAGCGGGCCTTGCTGCCGGTTGCCTTCTGCATGGAACCACTCGCTCACGGGGACGCTCCTGAATGCGCTATGCCCCCAAGTGTACGGTCAGTGCAGGGGTTCTGGCTCGTCCATGAACATCTGCGTCTCCATCCAGGCATACGCCGCCTCGGAGCCGGGCTGGTTGAACAACACCATCAGCACGACCCACTTCAGGTCGTCCAGGTCCAGTTCGTCCTGGTCCAGGGCCATTGCCCGGTCCAGCACCAGCTCGCGCTGGTCGGCATCGAGGATGCCGTGCTGTTCCAGGTACAGCAGGAACCCGCGGCATTCCACGTCCAGCTTGTCCAGCTCGGGGCCGTGGTACACGCGCACGGGGCCATCGACCCGAGCCTGGGCCACGCTCGGCCGCTGCGCGGCCAGGGCATCGAGCCAGTCGAACGCCTTGTTGATCTCGGTTGGGCTGAAACCGGCCTGGATCAGGCCGTTCTGGAGCGAATCGCGGTCACGGATCAGGTCCGCATCTTCGCTGAAATAGTGTTCAAACAGGTACAGCAGTACATCCAGGATGCTCTCTTTCATTGCCCCTCGGCCTGCGTCGCGCGACGCTGTGGAGGTGAAGAAACTAGGGAGTTCGACAGTAGCGGCCGTGTACGCACACCACGATTCCCGCCAGTTCCATGGCCAGCAGCATGGAGGACACCTGGGGCGCCGTCAATCCACAGCGTGTGATCAGTGAATCCATACTGCTTGGGTTGTGCTCCAGCGCCCGCCACAAGCACTGGTAGTCAGGGTCGTCGGCCCAGTGCGCCGGCAGGCGTGCAGGCGGTGCCTGTTCAGTGGGGGTGGCCAGCCGTGATTGCAAGCCCGGCAGCTGCTGGCGGAGGGCGGGGGCCAGCAGTTCGAGGACCTCCTCCGGGCGCTCGACCAGTGCGGCACCCTCGCGGATCAGCCTGTGGCAGCCCGCAGCGCGCGGATTGAGCACCGAGCCGGGCAGGGCGCAGACCTCGCGGCCGGCCTCGGCGGCCAGGCGTGCGGTGATCAGGGCACCCGAGCGTTGGGCGGCCTCGACCACCACCGTGGCCAGGGCCAGCCCGGCTACCAGCCGGTTGCGGGCAGGAAAGTGGCCGGGGCGTGCGGGCGTGCCGGGCAGGTACTCGCTGAGCACCACGCCTTCGGCGGCGATGCGCGCCTGCAGCCGGGCGTGGCTGTCCGGATAGGCGCGGTCCGGTCCGGTGCCGATCACCGCCACGGTGCAGCCCCCCGCGTCCAGCGTGGCCTGGTGGGCGGCGGCATCGATGCCCGCCGCCAGGCCGCTGGTCACCGCCAGCCCGGCGTCGACGAAGCAGCCGGCAAACCGGGCTGCCAGCGCGCGTCCGCCCGGCGTTGGCGAGCGGCTGCCGACCAGCGCAACCGATGGGCGCCAGGCCCGGCTGGGGTCGCCGGCGATGAACAGCGCAAGGGGGGGATTGGGGACATCCAGCAGGGGCGGGGGGAAGGTCGGATCGGTGAAGGCCAGCAGGTGCTGGTTGTCGTCTTCCAGCCAGCGCCGTGCCACGGCCAAGGCCCGGGCGTCGGGGCGGTCCAGTGCGGCGCACTGCTCTGGCGTGCAACCGTGCGCGCGCCAGTTCGCGGCACCCTGCGCGATCGCGATTTCCGCCCTGCCTGCGGCCTGCAGCAGGGCCCGCCGTGGTGCCAGCGCGCCGCCTGCCATCAACAGGCGCAGCAGCGCCTCGTCAGCTTGGTTGGTCATCCCCCCACTATCGAGCGCATGCAACAAAGGCGCCCTAGGGCGCCTTCGCATGTGGCTGTCAGACTTTGCCGGAGACCGCCCCTGTAGAGTCGACTGTCAGTCGACTACCGCGCGCAGCGCGGGCGCTTTCGGGGGGCGGTGAAGAGCAGTCGACTAACAGTCGACTCTACCGCGCATCCGGGTGCAGTGCGTTGTATCCCACGCGCACCGGCTTCACGCCCTGCATCACCAGTGCGTAGCTGACGTTGTCGAAGGTACGGAACACCATGGCGTGTGCGGCGTATTCGTCCGGCAGCGAGACGCGGCCGGCGCCGGTGCTGAGCGAATCATCCATGCGCGAGGAGTTCGGGTACTTCATGCGGTGCGCCACGTGGCGGCCCGGGCGCCACAGCGAGAACACGGTGCCGTTGTCCACGCCCTGCGCGCGGCCTGCGGAGATCGCGATCACGTCGCGCGGCCCACCAGCGGTGAACATGTCGGCAACGGCCAGCACGCGCACGTCGACGCCCTCGACACCGGCGGCCGGGACATGGGGGATGAACTGCAGGTCGTAGGGCCTGGCCTCGACCGGGACCAGGCGGTCGCCCGCACGTACCTCGCGGCCGCCCTCGTTCTTGTCCAGCACCAGGGTGGACACCTCGACCTTGCCGCCGGCGACGTGGGTGATGGTGCCGGTGGCGACCTGGGCCAGCTCATAGCCAAGCACGCCGCGGCGGTGGTTGGGGGCGTTGTAGGCCCGCCACAGGTTGCCGCTGCCCGGGGTGACGTCGCCGTTGGCGGTCAGGTCCTCGGTCGGCTTGGGCTGGGCGTAGCGCACGGTCGGGCGGACCACGGCCCAGCGCTGGCCCAGCTGGGCGTCGGCCAGGCGCACGTACACCGCGCTGCCGCTGGTGACGCGCAGGCGCTCTTCTTCCAGGCCGGCCACGTAGGGCAGCTGGTCGATGCTGTCGACCACGCTCAGCTGCTTCAGGAACGGCTCGACCTGGGCCAGCGGAATGGCATCGATCGGGGCTTCCTGGCGCGGGCCGGGCTTGGCAGCGACGGTCACCCGGTCCAGGTAGGCCAGGCTGAGCACGTCACCGGGATAGATCAGGTGCGGATTGGCGATCTGTGGATTGGCCTGCCAGATCTCCGGCCACAGCCAGGGCTTCTGCAGGAAACGTGCGGCGATATCCCACAACGTATCCCCTTTTCGGACCACATAGGTGTCCGGGTGCCCGCCATTCACTTCCACGGCGGTAGCATAGGCAGCCACGGTCAGCATCGCCGCGGCGACGACCGTACGAAAACGAAGCAACATAGGTGTGAAGCCCTGATTCCCCAACAGGTCCGCGCACTATAGTCCAGAAACCGGGGCGCAAGGCAAGCGTTGGAGCTAGAATCTGCGACGTATGCCGGCGTGCCGGCCCATTACCCGGAAACAGCCATGGCCCTTCTCCCCATTCTCGAGTTCCCCGATCCGCGCCTGCGTACCAAGGCCGCGTTGATCGACGCTGCTGAAGTCACCACGCCGGCCTTCCAGGAACTGATCGACAACATGTTCCAGACCATGTACGACGCGCCGGGCATCGGCCTGGCTGCCACCCAGGTGGACGTGCACAAGCGCTTCATGGTCATCGACGTCAGCGAAGAAAAGAATGAACCGCAGGTGTTCATCAACCCGGAGATCGTCGCCAAGGACGGGGGCCGGGTGTACCAGGAAGGCTGCCTGTCGGTTCCGGGCATCTTCGCTGACGTCACCCGTGCCGATACCATCACCGTGAAATACCTGGACCGCAACGGCCAGGAACAGCAGATGGAAGCCGGCGAAGTGCTGGCCACCTGCATCCAGCATGAGATGGATCACCTGGACGGCAAGCTGTTCATCGACTATCTGTCGCCGCTCAAGCGCGAGATGGTGCGCAAGAAGCTGGCCAAGCAGCGCAAGCACGTGGCGTGATCGCCAATCCGGGCCACCCTTCGGGTGGCCCGCGCCTGCGCGGCAAGCGCGGGCTGTACGGCGCCGGCCGACGGCGCCGTTTTCTTTCCTGCACGAATCCATCCTGCAAGTGGGGTAGCCATGAGGATTGTCTTTGCCGGTACGCCGGAATTCGCGGTGTCATCGCTGCGCGCGGCTGCGCGCCATCATGAGGTCGTGGCCGTCTACACCCAGCCTGATCGTCCGGCCGGCCGTGGCCGTGGCCTGGCGCCGTCGCCGGTCAAGCTGGAAGCCGTGGCCCGTGGCATTCCGGTCTACCAGCCGGAGTCGCTGAAGGACGCGGCCGCCCAGCAGCAGCTGCGCGACCTGCAGCCGGATCTGATGGTGGTAGTGGCCTATGGCCTGATCCTGCCCAAGGCGGTGCTGGCCATTCCGACCCATGGCTGCTGGAACGTGCATGCCTCGCTGCTGCCGCGCTGGCGCGGTGCCGCGCCGATCCAGCGTGCGATCCAGGCCGGCGATGCGAAGACCGGCGTCTGCCTCATGCAGATGGAGGCCGGCCTGGACACCGGCCCGGTGCTGCTGCACCAGGAACTGCCGATCGCGGCCACCGATACCGGCGGCCAGCTGCATGACAAGCTGGCCGAGCTTGGTGCCCAGGTGTTGTCCGATGGCCTGGGCCTGCTGCGCGCGGGCATCAAGCCGATCGCGCGGCCGCAGCCGGAACAGGGCGTGACGTATGCGCACAAGCTGGACAAGGCCGAAGCCAGGCTGGACTGGGCGCAGGACGCCGGCGCGCTGGCGCGTACCGTGCGCGCGTTCAATCCGTGGCCGATCGCCGAGGCAACGCTGGCCGGCGAACGCGTGCGCATCCATGGCGCGGTGGCACTGGAGGCAGACCACGGCCAGGCGCCGGGCACGGTGCTGGCCGCCGGCCGTGATGGCATCGACATCGCCTGTGGCCAGGGCGCACTGCGCCTGCGTGTACTGCAGCGGGAAGGTGGCAAGGCGATTACTGCGGCCGACTACCTCAACGCCCGCCGCGATCTGCGCGTGGGAGCATAAGCGGTGTCGAAGCAGAACGATTTCTCCGTCGCCAAGGCGGCGCCGGGAGCGGCCACGCGCATGCTGGCCGCACGCGTGCTGGCACAGGTGTTCACCCGTGGCCGGTCGCTGAAGGCCGAACTGGCCTGGGCGCTGCCGAAGCTGGCCGACAGCCGCGACCGCGCGCTGCTGGAAGCGCTGTGCTTCGCCGTCCTGCGCCGCCGCAGTACCTATGACGCGGCGCTGCAGTCGTGGATGCAGAAGCCGCTGTCGGCGCGTGATGCCGACCTGCGCACGCTGCTGATGGTCGGGTTCGCCCAACTGGACGTGCTGGCGTTGCCGGCGCACGCGGCGTTGTCGGCCACGGTCGATGCCGCGCGTGCCCTGGGTCGTGAGCGCCAGGCGGGCCTGGTCAATGCGATCCTGCGCCGCGCGCAGCGCGAAGGTTTCCCGGAACAGCCTGCGCGCGATGCCTTCCCGGCGTGGCTGGCCGATGCCGTCGAGCGCGACTGGCCGGCCCAGGCCGAGGCGATCTTTGCCGCCAGCCTGCAGCCGGCGCCGTTGTGGTTGCGCGCTAACCGCCAGCAGGGCGGCCGCGACAAGGCACTGGCGACGCTGGCCGAAGCTGGCATTACCGCGCAAGCCAGTCCGCTCAGCGCCGACGCGTTGCGCCTGGCCTCGCCGGTTGCCGTGAATCAGCTGCCCGGCTTCGCCGAAGGCGCCATCTCGGTGCAGGACCTGTCGGCGCAGTGTGCGGCCGACGCGCTGGCCCCGGCGGCCGGTGCCCGCGTGCTGGACGCCTGTGCGGCCCCCGGTGGCAAGTCGGCGCACCTGCTGGAGCGCGACCCCGGCCTGCGCCTGCTAGCGCTGGATATCGACGCGCGCCGCCTGGCCCGTGCACGTGACACCTACGTTCGCACTGGCGTGGGCGAGCATGCGCAGACCCTGGCTGCCGATGCCAGTGATCCGGGTGCCTGGTGGGATGGCGTGCCGTTCGACGCGATCCTGCTCGATGCCCCGTGCTCGGCCACCGGCGTGATCCGGCGGCAGCCGGATGTGATGTTCCACCGACGTGCCGAGGATATCGATGCGCTGGTCGGTGTGCAGGCCCGCCTGCTGGAGGCCTGCTGGTCGATGCTGCGTCCGGGCGGCGTGCTGCTGTATGCCACCTGCTCGATCCTGCGTGCGGAGAACATCGACCAGGTGCGGGCGTTCCTGAAATGGCACCCGGACGCGGTGGCAGAGCCGCTGGATGACCGATTCGGCCTGGACTGCGAGGGAATCGCGCGCCAGCGACTGCCGGGTGACAGCGATGCTGACGGATTCTTTTACGCGCGTCTGCTAAAAACAGCCTGACCCCCGCTGACGTTCCGAGTCCCATGCTGAATTCCCGCGCGTCGCGCGAGACGTGGTTGTTCGTGGCGATGGCCCTGCTGCTGCTGGGGGCCGGGCTGGGCCTTCGTGATCCGTGGCCATCGGACGAGCCGCGCTTTGCGCTGGTGGCCAAGCAGATGGTCGACAGCGGCCACTGGCTGTTCCCGCACCGCGGTACCGAGTTGTATTCGGACAAGCCGCCGATGCTGATGTGGTGGCAGGCTACGCTGTACGGCCTGGTCGGGCAGTGGCGCGTGGCCTTCCTGCTGCCGTCGCTGCTGGCGGTACTGGGTACGCTGTGGTGCGTGGTCGACCTCGGGCGGCGGCTGTGGACACGGCGGGTGGGGCTTTACGCCGGCTGGGCGCTGCTGTTCGCGCTGCAGTTCACCTTCCAGGCGAAGAAGGCGCAGATCGATCCACTGCTGCTGCTGTTCATCACCCTGGCCAACTACGGCCTGCTGCGCCACCTGTTGCTGGGACCAGGCTGGCGCTGGTGGTGGCTGGGCTGGTTCTTCGCTGGCATCGGCGTGATCACCAAGGGCGTGGGCATGCTGGCGCTGCTGATGATCGTGCCGGCGGTGACCGCTGCGGTACTGCAATGGCCACGGGTGGCACTGCACGCGCGCGATGCCCGCTTCTGGCTGGCGCCGCTGGCCTTCCTGCTGGCGGTGTCGTTGTGGCTGGCGCCGATGCTGCTGGCCGGTTTTGCCACCGGTTCGGACGAATACCGCGCGTACATGGACGACATCCTGTTCCAGCAGACGGCGCGTCGCTATACGCACTCGTGGGACCACCACCAGCCCTGGTGGTACTTCCTGGCGATCATGCCGTCGATGTGGATCCCCGCGTTCCTGCTGCTGCCGTGGGCGCTTCCGGCTTGGTTGCGGCGGCTGCGCCGGCGCGATCCGCGCTATCTGCTGCCGCTGTCCTGGTGGTTGATGGTGGTGCTGTTCTTCTCGATCCCCGACGGCAAGCGCGATGTCTACATCCTGCCGGCGCTGCCGATGTTCTGCCTGGCGCTGGCGCCGTTGCTGCCGGGGCTGCTGAAGCGGCGCGATGTGCAGGCCGTGGTGGGAGTGTTCACTGGCCTGCTGTCACTGGGCCTGGTCCTGGCTGGCGCGATGGCGGTGCTGGGCGACCCGGCCTTCGAGCTGCGCCTGACCCACAGCCGCGGACTGGCGCCCGGCGCCGTCGACGCGCTGGCCTGGACGATCCTGGCGATGGGCGTGTGGGGCGCATTGAGCCTGCTGGCCTGCGGTCGTCGCCGGCATCTGGCGCTGGTGTCGACCCTGGCGATGGTCTGGGTGCTGTACAGCCTGGTCGGCTACCCGCTGCTGAACGATTCCAGTTCCGCCCGCGGCCTGATGCGCACGGTTGGTACACGGCTGGGCCCGGATGCCGAGCTTGGGCTGGTGGCCTGGAAGGAACAGCATCTGCTGCTGGCCGACCGCCCCGCAGCGACCTTCGGTTTCGAGTCGGACTGGGACGAGCAGCTGATTGCGGCCACGCGCTGGCAGCGGCTTGCGCCCGAACGCCGTTGGTTGCTGGTCCACGAGTACGCAATGCTGTCGTGCGTCGACCGCAGCCGCTCTGAACTGGCCGGCGTAGCCAACCGGCGGCGCTGGTGGCTGGTGCCGGCGACGGCGGTGAAGGTGCCCTGCGTGGTCACCGCAGAGGAGCGGGAACGTGAACGGCGTCTGCAGGAACATGACTAGTCCCCCCCTTCCTGCTTGTCCAGTCTGCCCAAGCGGGACCAAAGGCAGTAAAACAGCAGGCCGGGATGGCCTGCACCGCCCCTTCCCGTTCTTTCCAGCCGATTGCAGCGATACTTCCCGACGTGCCAGCTTCACCGGACAACCTGAACCTCATGGCCGGCGATCCGCTGGGCGTTCCCGCTGGCGGACGTCAGCGGGTGGCGCATGGGCTGGCCCAACTGGGCCTGTTCTGCCTGCCGGCACTGGTGCTGACCGTGCCCATCAACCTGTTGCCGTATGGCCTGCTGCTGCTGCTGAGCACGCTGCTGGCGCCGGAGCTGCTGTGGCGCGCGCGCGGGATGGCCGGCCAGCCGGTGAAAGTGCTGGCCTGGCTGATGCTGGCGGTGCTGGCGCTCGGCCTAATGTCGGTAGTGTTGTTCGAGCAGGGCCTGCGTGACGTCGACAACCGGTCGCGGTTCGTGGTGATCCCGTGGATCGCGCTGTGGGTCTGCGCGCTGCGTCCCGACGTGCGGTGGCTCTGGTACGGATCATTGACCGGCCTGCTCGCCGCCTTCTCGATGTCACTGTGGCAGGTGCTGGGTGGCGCCCCGCGCGCAGAGTTGTTCACCAACGCCATCGTGCTGGCCGACATCGTGATGGTTTTGATGGTGCTGCTGGTGTTCTGTCGCCCGTCGCGGCGCTGGTCGCTGGTGATCCTCGGCATGGCGGCCGGCTGCGGCACCATCGTGCTGACCGGCAGCCGCGGTGTGTTCGCCGCCTTGCTGGCGCTGCTGGTGGTGCTGACGTTGAGCCTGCGCTGGCGCACCGGCGCGGCGCGCCTGTCGGTGCTGGCAGGCATGCTGGCGATCGGTGCGACCCTGCTGCTGTCGGTACCGGAACTGCGCCACCAGGTCCGCCTGAGCGAGCTGCACAGTGACGTGCAGCGGATGGAGTTGGGCGACAGTGATTCTTCCGCCGGTGCCCGCGTGGAACGCCTGCAGGTGGCCTGGGAGACCTTCCTCGACCACCCGCTGGTGGGTGTTGGCATCGGTCATTTCGACAGCGCGATGCTGCGCGTGCCGGTCTGCCGTGAGAACCCGGAAGAGTTGCGTTGCCACCTGGGGCATGCGCACAACGATGTTGCCGAATGGGCAGCGACCCAGGGCGTACCGGGCCTGCTGCTGTTGCTGGCGGTGTATGGCATCCCGCTCTGGTTGTTCGTGCGCCTGCATCGCCGCAGCGGACGGTCGACCTTCCGGGGGCCGGCCGCAGCCGGCATCATGCTGGTGATCACCTACGCACTGTGCGGCTTGACCCAGTCGATGTTCGCGCACCAGATGACAGCCAGTTTCTACGTGACCCTGGTCGGCCTGCTGACCGGCCTGTCGATCGTCGAGGGCGCGCGCCACCGGGCAATCACCGGGGCGTGATCCAGCGGCGCCCCGGACAGGGCCGGGCGATCAGGGGGTCGGCGGGTCAGCCACGGCCTGGCCGTTGCCCAGCATCCACAGCATGATGGTTTTCTGCCGCACGTAGTTGGCGCGTACGTAGGCATAGACCAGTCCATGCCAGCCGTCGCGGAAGCCGCCACGGAACAGGAAGCCGCGCCAGAACCGCCAGGCCGGCGCCAGCACCAGCTTGCCCAGCGTGGCCCGCTTGCCGCGTGCGAACTCGTGCTCGGCCATCATCCGCGCGTATTTCTCGGTCTTGGCCAGCTGTTGCTGCAAGGAGCGGTAGGGATAGTGGACCAGGTCGCCGCGCAGGGTACCGACGCTGCCGTCGACGCTGGCAGCCTCGTGGATCTCGCGCTTGCCGCGCCAGCCGCCCTGGCGGCGGTCGAACAGGCGCAACACTCGGTCCGGGTAGGCGTTGCCATGGCGCAGGAACCTGCCGAAATACTCCGACAGGCGGGCGAAACGGTAGCCGGCATGGCCGCTGAAGCCACTGTCGCGGGCCTGTTCGATGGCCGCGCGCAGTTCCGGACTGATCCGTTCGTCGGCATCCAGGCACAGTACCCAGTCGTGGCGGGCCTGCTCGACGCAGAATGCCTTCTGGCTGCGGAAACCGTCGAACCGGCGCTGCAGAACACGGGCGCCGGCAGCTTCGGCGATGGCGACGGTGGCATCGGTGGAGTACGAGTCCACCACCACGATCTCATCGCAGAACGCCAGCGAGGCCAGGCAGTCGCCGATGCGCCCGGCCTCGTTGAACGCGATAATGCACGCCGAAATGCGAGGCCGTTCGATGGGAGCGGTCGTGGAGGACATGATGGCCGGGTACCTGTTGTTTGCGACGGAGCGCTATGCGCTGCCTATTCTCGCCCCGTTGGCGCAGGCCTTGCACGCATCCGGGCAGGAGGTGGCGGCCTGGTTCGAGGACGGCGCGGCCGGCAGCAGCCTGCCGGGGGTGCCCAACGTGGGCCTGAAGCAGGCCCTGGCCCTGCGTCCGCGGGCGGTGTTCAGCGCGGCCAACTGGGTGCCGACGTTCCTTTCGGGCGCCAAGGTGCAGCTGTTCCATGGCTTCAACGTGGAGAAGCGGGACAGCGCGCGCGGCCACTTCCGGGTGCGCGGCATGTTCGACCTGTACTGCACGCAGGGGCCGGCCACCACCGCGCCGTTTCGTGAGATCGCGGCCCTGCAGGGCCACTTCGCGGTGGCCGAGACGGGCTGGCCGAAGCTGGATCCGCTGTTCCGCGACGATGGTGGCGAGAGCGCCGCGCTGCGCGCCGCCGCTGGAGGACGCCCGGTGATCCTGTTCGGTTCGACCTTCACCGAGCGCCTGAGCGCAGCGCCGCACCTGCACCCGCAGATCGCCGCCGATATCGCCGCCGGTGACCATTACTGGCTTCTCACCCTGCACCCGAAGTGCCCGCAGGACCTGTTCGAACGCTACCGCGCGCTGGCCGGCGCCAATGCCCGCTTCATCGAGCCGGAGCAGGTGATGGCCGCGCAGCGCGCCGCCGACGTGCTGGTGTCGGATACCTCGTCGATCGTTTCGGAGTTCATCGTGCAGCACAAGCCGGTGGTGACCTTCCGCAACCGCGTGCCCAAGCCACACATGATCGACTTCAATGATCCTGCGCAGCTGCAGGCGATGCTGACGCGTGCGCTGCACCCGGACGCGGCGCTGCAGGCGGCGATCGTGCGCTATGCCGACGCCATCCACCCGTACCGCGATGGCTTGTCCAGTGAGCGCGTGATCACGGCGACCGAGGATTTCCTGTCTGGTGAAATGGGCGCGCTGCGGCGCAAGCCGTTCGGCAGCTGGATGCGTGATCTGCAGATCCGCAGGGACCTGGGCTATTGGGGCCCGTCGCAGCGGTAAGCCGAGCATTGGCTCGGCTCTAGAGTAGATCCATGCCATGCGTGGATGCGCGCCCCCGCTCGCGGTAGTGCCGGCCGCTGGCCGGCAAGCTCGGGGATGTCTGCGGTTGCCGGCCAGCGGCCGGCACTACCTACCAGCGCAGCTTGCGCCGCGCCAGCGCCGCAGCCAGCTGATCCATCACCTGCTGCGCCTGTGCCTGCGGCAGATGGTGCAGGGTCAATGCCACATCGCCATGCGCGCCGGCAGTATCCAGCTGCAGGCTGCTGGTGCCCAACAGCTTGTCCAGCGGCGAGCGCAGCAGGCGCAGGCCCTGCACCTTGTCCAGTTCGGCCCAGCGCCACCAGCGCTTCCACCAACCGCCACGCACTGCCACGTAGTGCTCGTCCAGGTGCCAGGCCATGCGTGCCATCTGCCGATGAGCGACCAGCAGCGCCACCGGCAGCCACGCCAGCACCAGCAGGCCCCATGGCCCCCAGCGCCAGTACGCGGCTGCGGCCAGCAGGGGTACCAGCAGCAGCGTTCCCAAGCACAGCCGCCACCAGCCACGCTGCGGAATGGAGTGCCATTGCGTCGGCGGCCACTGCAGCTGAGGCAACAGGTGCTGCACCAGCTGCTCGCAGCGCGTCGCCTGGGCCAGTGGTGCCAGCTCGCGCAGGGCGCGGTCCTCATCGCGCGCAGGGCCACCGGCAGCGCTGTCGATGCGCAGCTGGCGCAGGCCGAACCAGCGATGCAGGGTGGTTTCGCGCAGCGTCCAGGCCTGGATGCGGCGACGCGCGACACTGCTGCGGGTGCGGCTGAGCAGACCGGCCGAGACGGTCAGGCGGCGATCCTGCTCGCTGAGGGTAAAGCCGTGATAGCGCAGCAGGGTCAGTACCACCGACAGCACGCGCAGCGCCAGCCAGCCCAGCAGCAGTGCGGCGGCCAGCAGCAGGAAAGCGCCTGCCACGCCGGGGTGCAGGTGGCTGGCGTAACCGAAAGCCTCGCGGCCACCACGTTGGATGGCTTCGTCCATCACCGGCCGCGGCACGGTCTGGAACAGCACGCCGAAGGCGGCAACCGCCAGTGCCCAGCCCCGATTGGAGAGCAGGCCCATGCGCATCACGTCCCAGCTGGACAGGCGCCGCAGGACGTGTTCGGTGTCGGCCACGGTGACCGCAGGCGCGGGGACAGCGTCGGCGGCCTGTGGTGCCTGCCCGCGCTGGCGCACGAGACGTTCCAGCGCCAGCGCCTGGTCCAGCTTCAGCACTCGCATTTCCGCTTCGGGGCGCACGCCGCCGGCCGACTCCAGGCGCAGCTCGGCCACGCCGAACAGCCGGTGCAGCGGATTCTGCCGCACTTCCACGTTGTGGATGCGGGCGAACGGAATCTCGCGCCGGTTGCGCGCAAGCAGACCGCTGCGCACGGTGATCGCATCGCTGCCGATGCGGTAACGGTAGCTGAGGTACTGCAGCACCGAGACCAGGACCAGCGCGGCGATCGCCGACAGTGGGATCAACTGCGCCCACATCGGATCGTGGTCGCCGCGCTGACCGAATACCAGCAGTGCGACCAGCGGCAGGAAGTAGTGGCGCAGCTGCATCAGCAGCACGAACAGCCATGACCACGGGTGCAGGCGGTGGTCCTCGCCACCGGCGCGCAGTGCTGCAGGCAGAGGCGGTGGCAGGCTCACAGGGCGTCAGCGTCCTGGTCGAGCTGGTGCGAAAGGGTGTCGCGCAGACGCTCGGCGTCGGTTTCATCCAGGCCGCTCACGGTTACCGCGCTCATGCGGGTGCCGGCGGTATGCACGATCAGCGTGGCAAGTCCTGCACGGCGTTCCAGCGGGCCCCTGCGCAGGTCCAGGTGTTGTACGCGCGAAATGGGAATACGGGTTTCCAGCTGCCACATCAGGTCTCGCCGCAGGCCCAGGCCCTGTGCGTCCAGCCGCCAACGGGTGCGGACCAGGCGGCGGTGGCTGAGCCATGCGCCACATGCAGCCCCTGCCAGCAGCCCGAGGGCGGCGACCCACGCGCCGCCGGGTAGATCGAAGAACCACCATGCGGCCGCCAGCGGCAGGCCTGGCACAAACAGGCCGCCGAAAGCGCCTTCCAATGCCGCCAGCCGCGCGGCGCGGCGCGGCAGCGACTGCCACGCGTCGGCGGGCGGAGCGGTCAGGGAGATGTCGGTCACGCGGGCTCCGTCAGGTGGCAGGGCGAGCGGTGGCGGCGGTAGCCGCATCGCGCAGACGGTAGCAGGTCGGCTGCGTTACTGGGCAGCCTGGATCAGCGCATCCACGTCCAGCAGATGTCCTGCGCGATCGGCCTTGGTGCGCAGGTAGTGCTCGTTCTCGGCGGTGATCTCGCCGGTGACCGGAATGCAGTCCAGTACCTCGATGCCGGCATTGCGCAGGCGCTGTGCCTTGGTCGGGTTGTTGCTGAGCAGCGCCACGCGCGAAATGCCAAGGCCGTGCAGCATGGCCACCGCACTGCCGTAGCGGCGCTCGTCGGCGCCGAAGCCGAGCTGCGCATCGGCGTCGATGGTGTCCAGGCCGTCGTGCTGGTAGCCGTAGGCACGCATCTTGGCTGCGATGCCGGTGCCACGGCCTTCCTGGTCCAGGTACAGCAACACGCCGCCGCCCAGCTCCTTCAGCTTGCGCAGGCCGCGCCGCAGCTGGTCACCACAGTCGCACTTGAGCGAACCGAACAGGTCGCCGGTTAGGCATGAGGAGTGCACGCGCACCGGCACCACCGCCGACAGGTCCGGTTCGCCGACGATGATCGCGACCTGGTCGCGCTGGGCCACGCCGCCGCGGAACACCGCGAAGGTGGTCATGCCGACGTCGCGCAGCGGCACCGGCGAACGCGCCACCAGTTCGTAGTCGTGGGCCGCATGTGCTGCGCCTTCGGCCAGGTCGCACAGGGCCACCTCGGCGGCACCCTCGAAGGTGCGGTCATCAACGTCCAGGCGTACCGCCACCATCGCCGGCAGCAACAGGCCCAGGCGGGCCAGCTCCACCGCGCCGGCATCGAAGGCATCGCCCGCCGTCCAGCCGTCGGGCATCGGGCCCGGCTCGCGCAGGTAGCCCAGCGAGGGGAGGGCATCGAAGGCAACGCCGGCCAGCGGCAGGCGTGCGCCTTGCGGGGCCTCCACGCCGAGCACGCGGGCGCGGGTGGCGGTCAGGAACAGGTAATGCCGCTCGCGGGCGGCATTGGCGAAGGCAGCGAAGCTGCTGGCCGTGGCGCTGTCCAGCGCGATCACCGCCAGGCGCTGGCCGTGGCCATCGTGGAGCAGCACCGGGCGACCGGCGCGCAGTTCGGCCACCGCGCGCTCACAGCGGATCGCGGCCGGATCGCCGAACAGGGAAGAAGCAGCAGGCATGGCAGGATCGGGGGAGGCGGACATCGCAGTCTCTATGGGGGCGACGGCGTCGTATTCAACGTGGTGCGGCCAGTGGTCGCAGGCGGCCGTCAGTGGGGGTGTTCCTCAGTTGCGTACGGGTCTTCCTCGCCGCTGCCCGGCGGCCGCAACGTATAGCGCTTGTAGGTCCACTGGTACTGCGCCGGGTCGCGGCGGGCGATGCGCTCGATGCCGGCGTTGAGCGCGGTGGCGGCCACCTGCGGGTCCGGGTCGGCCACGGCCGGGTCGGTCGGTTCGATGTGCAGGGCGAATTGCATGTCCGGCCCGATGCGCTCGCACCAGCCGTACAGCACGGTGGCGCCGGTGCGCTCGGCCAGCCGGTTGACCAGGGTCATGGTCAGCGCCTGCACGCCGAAGAACGGCACGAACACGCCGTCGCCGGCCTTGGGCTGCTGGTCGGGCAGGATGCCGGTGGCACCGCCGTCCTTGAGCACCTTGAACAGCTGGCGCACGGCCGGACCCTCGGCGCGCACCTGCTGCACGTTCTGGCCGCCGCGCACCAGCTGCAGGAAGGCATCGCTGGCCTCGTCCTCCGGCGGCTTGTAGACGATGGCGATCTGCCCGCGCGAGGCCAGCCACTGGTTCAGCAGCTCCCAGTTGCCGAAGTGCGGCGCGGCCACGATCACGCCCTTGCCGCTGGCCAGGGCTGCGTCGTACAGGGCCTCGCCGCGGCGCTGCTTCAGATGCAGGCGCAGGTTGTCGGCCGGCCTCTGGCTCCACAGCCGCAGGGTCTCGATGGCCTGCAGCGCGGTCGAGCGCAGCAGATCGCGGTGCAGGCGGTCCCGCGCGGCACTGTCCAGGTCGGGGTAGGCCAGTTCGAGGTTGCGCCGGGTGACACGGCTCTCACGGGCATTGAGACGGATCCAGGCCCACGCCAGGGTGCGCGCGAACGCCCGCAGCAGCGGCCAGGGCAGGCGGGCGAACAGGGTGGTGGCGCGGTGGACCAGCCGGGCTTTGCGTTGCGGATTCATTGGCGCCAGTTTAGCCAAGGGCGCTGCTATCGTGGCCGGCCCTGTTCATTGGAAGCCCAGATGCTCGTCCTGATCCAGCGTGTCAGCCAGGCTGCTGTCCATGTAGATGATGAAACCGTGGGCCAGATCGGACCAGGCCTGCTGGCGCTGGTGGGCATGGAGCCGGGCGATACCGAGGCCCAGCTGCGACGGATGGCCGAGCGCCTGCTGGGCTACCGGGTGTTCGCCGACGAGGCCGGGAAAATGAACCGGTCGCTGCGTGACACCGGCGGCGGCCTGTTGCTGGTCAGCCAGTTCACCCTGGCCGCTGACACCCGTTCGGGCATGCGGCCGAGCTTCACCAGCGCCGCAGCGCCGGAGGAGGCTGAACGCGGGTTCAATCAATTTGTCGAGATCTGCCGTGAAAATCACGCGCCAGGGGTGGAAACAGGCCGGTTTGGTGCCCATATGGTCGTCAGCCTGGTCAATGACGGTCCTGTGACCTTCCTTCTCCGGCCCTGAGCCTGCGGGACCACCGCCCGGCAGGCGGGGCCCCGGGCTGGTATAATGCTACGTTCCCTATTTCCTACCCAGCCGGTGGCGCGAGCACTACATGGCCAACGAACGTCCTGCCCAATCCGAAATCAAGCAACTGATCAGCAAGGGCCTGGAACAGGGCTACCTGACCTACGCCGAAGTCAATGACCATCTGCCGGACGACATGGTCGACCCGGAACAGATCGAAGACATCATCGGCATGATCAACGGCATGGGCATCGATGTCCATGAAGTTGCGCCGGATGTGGAAACCCTGCTTCTCAACGACGGCAACACCGGCAACCGCGAAGTCGATGACACCGCGGCCGAAGAAGCTGCCGCCGCGCTGAGCGCGCTCGACACCGAAGGTGGCCGTACCACCGACCCGGTGCGCATGTACATGCGCGAAATGGGCACCGTCGAGCTGCTGACCCGCGAAGGCGAAATCGCCATCGCCAAGCGCATCGAGGAAGGCCTCTCCCAGGTCCAGGCCGCCCTCGGCCAGTTCCCGGTCTCGGTCGAGTCGCTGCTGAACGACTACGAAGCCCACAAGGAAGGCAAGAAGCGCCTGGCCGAAGTGATCGTCGGGTTCAATGATCTGGTCGACGAAGAGCCGGCGCCGCCGGCGGTCGCTGCCGATGACAGCAGCGATGCCGACGCCGAAGGCGACGAGGACGAGGACGATGATGTCGAGGGTGGCGAGGAAGAAGCCGCACCGACCGGTCCGGACCCGGAGGAAGTCGCCGCGCGCATGCAGGCGCTGAGCGATGCCTTCAATGCGTTCAAGAAAGCCGCGACCAAGGGCGACAAGAAGAACCTGCCGCGCCTGCGCGAAGAGATGTCGGCGGTGTTCGTCACCCTGAAGCTGCCGCTGCCGCTGACCGACGTGCTGACCAAGCAGCTGCGCGACACCATGGCCGACATCAAGTCGCATGAGCGCCGTGTGCTGAACCTGGCCACCGTAACCGCGCGCATGCCGCGCAAGGACTTCATCCGTTCCTGGGAAGGCAACCAGACCAACCTGGAATGGGTGGAAGACGCACTGAAGCGCAAGCAGAAGTGGTCGTCGGCCCTGCGCGAAGTGAAGGACCAGATCATTGCCGAACAGCAGGCGACGATCGACATCGAGAAGCTGACCCAGCTGGACCTGGAAGAGCTGAAGGAAATCAGCCGTGCCATGGCCTACGGTGAAGCCAAGGCGCGCAAGGCCAAGAAGGAAATGGTCGAGGCCAACCTGCGCCTGGTGATCTCGATTGCCAAGAAGTACACCAACCGCGGCCTGCAGTTCCTGGACCTGATCCAGGAAGGCAACATCGGCCTGATGAAGGCGGTGGACAAGTTCGAATACCGCCGCGGCTACAAGTTCTCGACCTACGCCACCTGGTGGATCCGCCAGGCGATCACCCGCTCGATCGCCGACCAGGCGCGCACCATCCGTATCCCGGTGCACATGATCGAGACGATCAACAAGTTGAACCGCATTTCCCGCCAGATGCTCCAGCAGTACGGCCGCGAGGCCACGCCGGAGGAGCTGGCCAAGGAAATGGACATGCCGGAAGACAAGATCCGCAAGGTGATGAAGATCGCCAAGGAGCCGATCTCGATGGAAACCCCGATCGGTGACGACGAGGATTCCCATCTGGGCGACTTCATCGAGGACACCAACGTGGAGTCCCCGATCGAGAACACCACCAACATCAACTTGTCTGAAACCGTGCGCGACGTGCTGGCCGGCCTCACCCCGAGGGAAGCCAAGGTGCTGCGCATGCGCTTCGGCATCGACATGAACACCGACCACACGCTGGAAGAGGTCGGCAAGCAGTTCGACGTGACCCGCGAGCGCATCCGCCAGATCGAAGCGAAGGCCCTGCGCAAGCTGCGTCACCCGAGCCGCTCGGAGCAGCTGCGCAGCTTCCTGGATATCGATTGATATCCGGCGATGGCTGATGTGTTGAGAGAAACCCCGCTTCGGCGGGGTTTTTCTTTGCCACCACATCCCTGTAACGCCCCGCCAGTGCTCGGCAGGGCCATATAATTACGTAACAAATAATGTAACAAAGATCCGCATCGAAGCTGGCGCTTCGTGGATATGTCCATTATTTTCAGGCTCATAGATGCAAGATCGTGCTTGCAGTCCCGTTTTTTTGATGCTAATTACGTAACAAGTTTCGTATTACGTAATGCACATGCCACGCGCTCAACGCCCACAGGTATTGGATCTGATCGCTCAGCTGGCCCCCGGCCAGCCGCTACCAGCCGCGGCGCTGGCCGAGCGTCTGGGGGTGGACCGGATGGCGCTCAGTCGGCTGGTGGCCGCCAGTGGCCCGCAGGTGGTGCGCATGGGCAGAACGCGGGCAACCGCCTATGCGCTGCGGCGGCCCACCCGGGCAGGCAGCGAATGGCCGCTGTACCGGCTGCGCGAAGATGCGACGCTGGAGGAGCTGGGGCGGGTAATTGCGCTGGTAGGAGGCGGCTTCCATGTCGACGCCGGGCCTGACTGCCCGAACCTGCGACGCGCGCCCGAAGGTGACGTTGCTGCCTTCTTTCCTGACTTACCGTGGTACCTGGATGACCTGCGACCGCAGGGATTTCTTGGTCGCAGCTTCGCCCATGGCCGTGGGCAGGCGCTCGGCCTGCCGAAGGACCTCAAGGGCTGGCAACCGGACGATGTGTTGATGGCCCTGGTAACCGCTGGCGGGACTGAAGCGGGCGATCTGCTGCTCGGTATCGCTGCTGTGGAGGCGGCGATGGAGACGTTGCAGGCGCCGATCGATCGGGTTGCGGCCGACGATCGTCTTGCACAGTATCGCGAGCGTGCGCGTGCTGCGCTGGACGGAGAGGATGTGGGCTCCTCGCCGGGTGGCGAGCAACCCAAGTTCACCGCCACCGTGGAGGTCCACGGCAGGCGCCGCTCGGTGCTGGTCAAGTTCGCGCAGCCCGATGAAGGCGCCGCCGCCCAGCGCTGGAGCGATCTGCTGGTCTGCGAACATCTGGCGCTTGAGGCCCTGCGCCAGTCCGGACAAGCCGCGGCGTCCAGTGAACTGCTGCAGTCGCCCACGCACACCTTCCTGGAAATCGAGCGCTTCGACCGCACGCCCGATCTGCTGGGGCGGCGAGGCCTGGTCTCGCTGCTGTCGCTATCGTCCGCGTTCACCGGCGAGGTCACCCCAGCGTGGCCGGTTGCAGGCGCCGAACTGCGTGATCAAGGCTGGCTGACGGCCGACACCGTGCAGGCGATGGGCCGACGCCACGCGTTCGGGCGGCTGATCGGCAACAGCGACATGCACCACGGCAACATCGCCTTCCACTTCGTTGATCGCGGCCCGCTGCCGTTGGCGCCGGTCTACGACATGCTGCCGATGTCGCTGGCGCCGTCAAAGCTGGGCGTGTTGCGCGCGGACGAGCCGCTGTCGCCGGTCGCACCGCTGGGCAGTGGTGATCTGCAGCATCTGCGCTGGGCGGCACCGGTGGCTGAAGCATTCTGGCAGTGCGTGGCTGTTGATGGGCGGATCCAGTCGCCAGCAATGCGGTCATTGGCGGGGGCGAACGCCGAGCGGGTGCGGGAGATGGGCGCGCGGTTTGGGTGAGCCAGCTGTTGCGCAAGCCTGGGCGCGCGGCGTTGCGCAGCGATGGCTGAGGGTTTTCCAGTGTGTCTTGGCGCCGGCGGGTAGCCGGTTGAGCGCAGGCTCCACTACACTGTGGCGCTGCGCCGGGCCTATAGCTCAACGGTTAGAGCAGGGGACTCATAATCCCTTGGTTCCAGGTTCGAATCCTGGTGGGCCCACCACATTGACGTCCAGCGAAGTCCAGAGACGACGCCCCGATGGCGTCTGGCTGGTGCGTCAGGGGCGCCAAGGGCAGCACCTTGCGGCGATGCCCTTTCATTGTGGTGCCCTCAGGATCGTGGCAGATTCTCGATAGGACCAACGCGACCGGGCGGCGGCGGCTGACAGTTGCCGAAGCACCCGCCACCACCGGGGAACCAGCCGCCGATCCCGCCACCACCGCCAGTGCTGCCACCACCACCACCGCCAGACGGGGGCGTCGAGGCGAAGCTGTCCTCGGTGCCGCCTGACTCTTCTGCCGACTTCCCGCACGGCTTGCTGACGGTGATCATGCTTGAGCCGGTCATCATCATGATTTTTGTTTTGTACATGACGTTGCCGACGAAGGACGTGTTGCGCCATGCATCCGCACCGAACGTCCTTTCAGCGGTCTCATCCAGCTTCTTCAGGAATGCCCGGTTGGGCGCATCTGCGGATGAGGCACCGGCTTGCTTGGCCGCCGCGATATCCTTCAGGTCGACCGATATCGAGAACGGGAGCATTGGAAGAACGGTGCAGGCCAGAGCAACACCGGTAACGGTGAAAGCAGCGGTGGCCAGGACGAATTTACTTGCAGGTTTCATTGCCATCCTTGCGAGTTGTCAACGGGGAACGGGCGGTAATCGGGAACGAACGGGACGCCGGTTCGTTCCTGGTAGAGCTGGTTGAATGTGGCATTCAGCCGAAGCGCTTCGGCCTCCCCCTGCATCCGCTCTTCGATAGTGAGCGGTGCAGAGAACATGATTTCCCTGCCAAGCGCGGCGGAAGGGTCTGCGCGCATCTCCAGGACGCGCGAAACCGCGTATGCGTTGATGTTTCCCGCTCGACCGGTGGATGCGAAATGAGTCGCAAGCAGTTGCAGTGCAAAGTAGTTGCCGTCCACTGCGGACGACATCATCCGGTCCAAGGCGGTTCGATCGGGCAGCTTTCGCGAGTCCAGCATGGTGCGCGCAAGCTTGTCGCCGCCGTGGGCGGCTTGTTCCAGCAACGCATCGGGCGCGCTGGAATAGGAAGCCCACTGCGCGGTATTCGGATAGCCGTGTTCATCCAGCCAGCGTTGCTCCTCGCGGCTACGCCCATCAAATGGATCATCGTCCTTGGGTTCCATTCCATCGCGATTCTGCGGAACACCAGGAAACAGCATGCTCGTGCTGTTGGCAGGCCGTAACGCGGGTGACGCAGCCGAGGGTGTCGGCGCAGAAGGATCCTTGCGCTGCCCGCCCGCCTGTTCAACATTCGGTGCCGTTTGCGAGGACTGTGGCGTGGGGCGAAGGAGGAGAAGGGCCGCCACCGCTCCCGTGGCGAGTACGGCAACGACGAGTGCTGCAGCGAATTTCTGCGATGAACTTCTGTATTCCATGAGGGTGGTGCAGTTTCCTTGCGACTAACACTGGGTCGGGTAGGCGACGCAACAACGTTGGAGCTGCTCGCGCAACTGAAACGGAGTGCATGCAAGTCCCCAGAGATGGACTCGATCGTCTTGTGCACATCTGCATCGCCCGCAGAGAACGGAAAAGTGGTGCAGCCTCCCCCGGTCCGCCTTGGTTCGTATTCAGTCCTTGTTTACGTTCTGGTCCGTCACGCGCTTCGGACCCGGTGCCGGGCGACCCGTTGCACATCACCGACGACTGGTCACGACCAGAGCTCCGGGAACCGCCACAGGCCTACTGGAGCGAGTGCCGCGCCTTTGTTGCGGCGCAGGGAATCCGCTTGCCGCTCTCTCCGGGCTGAGGCCTGCGCAGCCGGCGAAGGTGCAGCACTGTCGATCACCGCACTCTGTGCCGAATGACACATGCCCCGCCATTTCTGCTGGCGGGAAGATGGCGGCATCCCGAAGTGGAGTGATCTGATGCCTGGTACGCTCAGTCGTCGCGCCTTCCTGGCCAACGCTGCTGCCGTTCCGGCGGCCACGCTCATGGCCACCGGCGTTGCTGCGGTGGCGCAGCCAACCGTCACCACCGGGAGCCTGATCGACGCGGAACGCGGCGTGGTCCGCTCGGCCATGGACGGCAGCGGCATCGGTGCCGCTGCCGTCTGCCTGGTCGAAGGCGGGCAGGTGCGCTGGACTGAAGGCTTCGGTCACGTATCAGGCCAGGGCAGCGCGGCCGTAGACGCCAGCACGATGTTCAGCATCCAGTCCACCTCGAAGAATTTCGCGGCGGTGGCGGTGCTGTTGGCCGTGCAGGACGGCATCCTTGATCTGGACGCGCCCATTACCCGCTATCTGCCGTCGTTCACGGTGCGCAGCCGCTTCGAGCATGATCCACAGGAGCGCATCAGCCTGCGCCTGCTGCTTGCCAATCGCGCGGGATTCACGCACGAGGCGCCACTGGGCAACAACTACGAACCGGCGTCGCCGGGCTTTGATGCGCACGTCCGCAGCATCTCGCAGACATGGCTGCGCTTTCCAGTGGGTACGCGCTATCGCTACTCCAACCTGGGCTTCGACCTTGCCGGTCATGTCATTGAGCAGGTTGCGGGCATCAGCTATCCGGCCTGGCTGCAGCGCCGGATCTTCGAGCCGCTGGGAATGCACGACAGTACGGCCGATGCCTCGATCTACCTGGCAAGCAAGGGGCGGGCACTGGGAACCCAGGAAGGCCATGCGCAGGTACCGCCGGTGACGCCGCTGGTGGTGTCGGGAGGCGTCTGGACCAGTGCCGCCGACATGGCGAAGTATCTTGGCTTCCTGCTCGATGGCGGTCGATCCGGTGCGCAGCAACTGCTCGAGCCTCACCTTTGGGACGAGATGCATGGTTTCGGCCTGGGCGGTGACTACGGGCTCGGTGTCATGCGCAGCGAACGCCTCTATGGCAGTACATCGGTGAGGCTGCTGCACCACCGCGGTGGGGGCTTCGGGTTCGGGTGCGTGTTCACCTACTGCAGGCAGGCAAACGCTGGATTTGCCGCGATGTTCAATCGCGCGACGTCTGCGGGGTACGGCATTGGCGAGCGTCTGCTCGATCAGCTGTTGTCGGCGCGTTTCGGGCCTCGTCAGCCGCGTGTGCCCCTGTCTTCCCTGGCGCCGATCAGGTTGATCCAGGACCAGGTGCAGCGGATGGCGGGAAGCTGGATCGGGCGCAGCGGCAAGGCGAAGATCGTGGTTGCCGGAAGCGGTGAACTGCAACTGCATCGTGGGGCGCAAGCTGTGGGCGGCCGTTTTGCGGCCATCGACGGCGACCAACTGATCACCGTGGACACCGATGGAGAAGTTGCGACGTACCGCTACCATGCGGCGACGGACATGCTGCCGGCGCACCTGGAATGCAGCAACGGCGAGGACGGCCTGGACCAGAACGATCCCATCGATGGGCCCACCGGGCCGCAGGCGCCCCATTGGCAACCCTGGCTGGGGCGCTATCGCATCGACCAGTGGGGAAAACCGTCGATGTCCGTTGTGCTGGAGCAGCGACAGGGCTGGCTGTACATCGATGGCATCCGCCTGGTCACCGAAGTGGAGCCAGGCTTGTTGTTCACCAGCGATGGCGAAGCGGTGGATTTCCGCAGCTCCCAGCCGACATGGCGAAACCTGCGTCTGCAGCGCGTCCCGCCCGTGGGCCAGGGGTGATGGCGGCATGCCGCCTGCTTATCCGCGCCGCCCACGCCCATCAATGCTGTAGCGCCCGGCTCCGGTGCAGGCCAGCAGCAGGAAGCCACCGGCCAGGCCCAGGTTCTTCAGGAACATGATCTGCTGGGTCTGATCGGCGAAGTTGTGGTGGAAGATGAAAGCGGTGACCAGGCTGAAACCTGCCAGTACGACCGCCACCAGCCGGGTCTGGAAGCCGAGCAGGATGCACAGGCCGCTGCCGATTTCGAAAGCGATGGTCGGCCAGAGCAGGATGCCGGGAACTCCCATTGCCTCCATGTAGCCCTGGGTACCACTGAGATCACCGAGCTTGCCCAGCCCGGAGACCAGGAACAGGGCCATCAGCAGGATGCGTGCAAGCAGGTAGGCGAGCGAATGCGATGAAGTGCTCACGTCGAGGTCCTCGGAGATGGCCGACGCAGGCGATCGGAGCCCACCGGCGGTGAAGCCCGTGTCTACGCGCCGGGCAGGGCGCCTTGACAGCTGCCGCGCTGCAGTAGACCTTTCCCGCATGACGATCGATATTGAATCGCTCAGCCTTCGCGAGCTGGGTGCCCTGGTGGTTGCCGCTGAACGGCGGAAACAGCTGATTTCCAGCCGCCGTCCGGCCAGTGCGGTGCGCCGGATGCTGAAGGCCGCCGCCGCCGAAGCCGGATACACCCTCGAAGAACTCTTTGGCGGCCAAGCCTCGGAAACACCTGCGCCCGCCCGCAAACCCGCCCGCCGTAAATCCGGCAAAGTCGCGCCCAAGTATCGCGACCCGGAATACAAGCGCCTGACCTGGACCGGTCGCGGGCGCATGCCGCGCTGGTTGGCGTCCAAGGTGTCGATGGGCCACAAGGTCACCGATTTCCTGATTCCTGGCTTGGCCAGGCCGACCGCTGGCAAGACCAGCACCATCGGCAAGCGGACCGTCATCAAGAAGGGATGAGGCTGCAGCACTGCTACCCTGCCTAGGTCTTTCAACCAAGGAGCACGGGATGGCACACGAGAGTGGCATGATGATCACGCCGAAAGTCCTGCACGCCGCGGCAGGCGCGGCCGTGCTGGTCAGCCTGCTGGCCTGGGCGGTGGAATGGAGCGGGATGGCCTATGTCTGCCCGTACTGCCGCGTGCAGCGCACGGTCATCGGCGTGCTCGGCCTGCTCACGCTGTTCGCGCGCCCGGGGAGCCTCATCGTGCCCTGGTTGTCGTACACAGCCGGTGGCTTCGCGTTCGTGGTCGCAGCGATGCAGCACTTCAACGGCTGGAAGCGCATTTCCGCCGGTGATTTCAGTTTCAACGCGCAGTGGTACATCGATCCGTGGCTGCTGTCCGGCTGCGCGATGCTGATCCTGGTGGCGCAGCTGATGCTGGTGCAGGCCGCCTGCCGGCGCAGCTTGCGCTGAGTATTTCCACGCATGGCGCGGAACTACCCGTTCTGGAATACCGCCAGCTGCGCAGCAAACGCGCGCTGATAGGCGGGACGCTGCGTTGCCCGTGCCACATAGGCCACCAGCAGCGGATACTCGTCAAGCAGCCCGCTGCTCTTCAGACGCAGCAGCACCGAAACCATCATCAGGTCGCCCACGCTGAAATCGCCGTCCAGCCACGGCGCGTTGGCCAGCCATGTTGACAGTTGCGCCAATCGCGCCCGAACCCGCTCATCCAGCATCGGCAGCCGCTGTCCGTACCACGGCTGCTCGCGCTCCAGCACCCAGGCCATGGAGCGCTCGACAATCGGCGGCTCTACCGTGTTCAGTGCGGCAAACAGCCACATGACCGCGCGCATGCGGGCATCCGGATCAACCGGGAGCAGGCCGGAATGTTGTTCGGCCAGGTGCAGGACGATCGCGCCGGATTCAAACAGGACCTGGTGGCCCTCCTGCCAGGTGGGAATCTGCCCGAACGGATTGCGTGCCAGGTGCGCGGGCTGCTTCAGCTCGGCAAAGCTGAGCAGCTGCACGTCATAGGGCACGTCCAGCTCTTCCAGCGCCCAGCGAACGCGCATGTCACGGGCCAGGCCCTGGCCGCGGTCGGGAGAGGTGGCGAAGGCGGTGAGGATGGCGGTCATGGCAGCAGTCCGCGTGGTGAGGGAAGGGCTTTGATGATCTGACGAGCGGGCGTCCCGGAAATCGACATCGATGGCGGCGCCCTGCACGTCACCTGCACGCGTCCTGCACGCACGTACCGCCGCCGATCCATCAGTCTGCCGGGGTCATCCGCAGAAACAGGTAGCAGGCATGAATACCCCCGGAAAACCGAAGCCCAGTTGGCGCCAGAGAAACGTACTGATGGGAGCGCTCGCCGCGGTCGTGGTGATCGTGCTGATCATCCTGTTCGTTCCCTGGTGAGGCTGGCCAGCACCGCTCGATGTGAGCCACGCGCCACTGTGGCGTGAAGCAGTCAGTGCGGGTTGGGTGAAGTGATGTGCATATCAATCGCTGCTCACCCGCGAACCACACGAGCATGTCCACAGTGGATCCGCAGGCAGCGCAGTCGAGGCTGCTTTTCTCCCCCTGAAACGAAGATACAGGAGCAAGGCCATGAGCACCCAGTCCACCATCGAACACCGCCTCAACGACCTGATCGAGATCGCCCGCGACGGCAAGTCGTTCTACGAAGAGGCCGCAACCAAGGTGAAGGATGCCGAGCTGTCGGCCTTGTTCACCCGCATCGCCGGCGTCAAGGGCCGCATCGTCGCGGCGCTGAGCGGTTCGGTGGCTGCCAGCGGCGGCAAGCCGGCCGAGCATGGCACCGTGGTGGGTTCGATGCAGCAGTTCTACGGCAAGGTCCGCGCCGCGTTCGGAGATACCAACTATGGCTACGTGGCCGAACTGGAAGAGTCCGAGGATCGCCTGCTGGGCGCGTTCAAGGATGTGCTGAAGGACAATGAACTGCCACCGGCGGTGCGCCAGGAAGTCACTCAGCTGTTGCCCGAAGTGCAGGAGTGCCACAACGTGATGCGCGCGCGCAAGCATGCGATGAAGGCGGCCTGACGATCAGCGGCGGCCCACTCCCCAGGGTCGCCGCGGCCGGGGCGGCACCGCTGCCCCGGCCACCCTGAACCGGTCGCTGCTACACTTGCATCGGTTCCGCACCGCCAACGATCAACACCATGAGCAACGGGAACGGTCCGCAGACAGTTCGCTGAGCCGCAACAACGATGCAGACGTTGTTGCGGTGATCATCCCTGCGATGCACGCGAAGTGGATGGATCGCCGCCGGATCACTCCGGGCGGAGACTCCCC
This sequence comes from Stenotrophomonas sp. YJH_SMC_37, assembly GCF_059370035.1. Lineage (NCBI taxonomy): Bacteria > Pseudomonadati > Pseudomonadota > Gammaproteobacteria > Lysobacterales > Lysobacteraceae > Stenotrophomonas > Stenotrophomonas sp. YJH_SMC_37. Next base: position 108,318 of record NZ_JCAFTG010000008.1, on the reverse strand, counting down.
ATGTTCAATCGAAAGGCCCCGCGTTGGGCCCACCCGTTGCCGTCGGCCATTGTGCTGATGGCGCCGTTCGACCTCCTGGCCTCGCTGGCCATGGATATCTATCTTCCTGTGGTGCCGGTGATGCCGCAGGCACTGCAGACATCCCCGACGCTGGTGCAGCTCACGTTGAGCAGTTACCTGCTGGCGCTCGGGCTGGGCCAGTTGCTGTTTGGCCCATTGTCCGACCGCATCGGGCGACGCCCGGTCCTGTTGCTGGGGGCGTTGCTGTTCGCGCTGTCGTCGTTTGCGCTGGCCTTGTCCGGCAGCGGCGCCGCTTTTCTGGCCTGGCGAACCGTACAGGCGGTGGGAGCGTCGGCGGCATTGGTGGCGACCTTCGCCACGGTCCGTGACGTCTATGCCGATACACCCGAAGGCGCCTCGCTGTATGGGTTGTTCGCTTCGATGCTGGCCTTCGTGCCGGCGCTGGGGCCTGTTCTGGGCGCACTGCTGGCTGGTGCCGTCGGCTGGCGCGCGATCTTCGTTCTGCTCGGTGTACTGGGCACGATCGCCGGCCTGCGCGCGGTGCGGCATTGGCACGAAACCCGCCCGCAGTGCCATGACGGGGCGCGACCGGCGGCACGACGCATCCTCGGCAGCGGCGCGTTCTGGGTCTACACGCTGGGCTTCAGCGCGGGCATGGGCACATTCTTCGTGTTCTTCTCGGTCGCGCCCCGGTTGCTGGTCGGGCGCATGCAGTACTCGCCGCTGTCGTTCAGCCTGGCCTTCGCGACGGTGGCACTGGTGATGATCGTCACGGCGCGGATGGCGAACGCGTGCATTGGGCGCTGGAACGTGCGCGGTACCTTCCTGCGCGGCCTGTGGGTGATGGTGGCCGGGGCGCTGCTGATGGCGTCGGCCGCCGCGTGGCGTCCCTCGTTGATCGGCGTGGTGCTGCCCATGTGGGGCATCGCGGTGGGGCTGGTGATGGTGGTTTCAGTGGCTGCCAACGGTGCGCTGCGTGATTTCGCCGATGCGTCGGGTGCGGCAGTGGCCCTGTACTACGCAGTGCAGAGCCTTATCGTGGCAGGCATCGGCACGCTGGTGATCCTTGTGCTACCCGGCGATACCGTGTGGCCGCTGGTGGCCTATGGGTTGCTGCTGCCACTTGCCAGCCTGGCAGGTGCCGCCGCCCTGCGCCGTCGCGCATAGCGCTGGGGGTGGGCAAAAAAGGGGCGGCCGCAAGGCCGCCCCAACCCGTCAAGAGAACACGTGTTTAGAAGCGGATGGACCAGCGAGCACTGGCCCCATGGTCGCGGCTTTCACTGCCGAACTGGCCGCTGTAGCCCAGCTCCAGCTGCTGCCGCGGCGTCAGCCACGCCGACAGGCCCAGCTCGGCCACGACAGCGTTCTCGGCAATCGGTGCGCCTTCGACTGCAAAGGGCGTGCTGCTGTTGGCAAAGGCCAGGTTGGCCACCTGGCTGCGGTCTCCGAAGGCGCGGCGATAGCCCAGACCACCGCGCAGATGCAGCCAGCTGTCCTGCTGGAATGATGCCTTCAGGCCCTTGTCGAAGCGCAGCCCTGCGGTAGCGGTGGTGGTGCCGGTGTCGTCCACCTTGCCGTGCAGCGCCGCCGCGCCACCGCGCTCGTTGATCTGCTTGAGGTCCACTTCCACGCGAGCCACCTGCAGGTAGGGCTCCAACCCGCCTTCCGCGTTGCCGAAGCGATAGCCCGCTTCGATGAACGCTTGGCGCGCATGCGCGTTGTAGCGCGCGCTCAGGCTGTCACTGAAGCCGGCGAAGCCGACATCGCGCGTGCTCTTCACCTTGTGCTTGCTCCATGCCACGCCACCGCGCAGGCCGAAGCCGCCCCAGGCGTGGCTGGCATATGCGCCGACGTGCGTGTTGTCGATCTTCGACTTGGCACGGCGCTCCAGCTGCTTCACGTCGGTGCGGCCGGTACCGGCCAGCACGCCGACCTGCCAGCCATCGAACTCGCGGTCGATGCCCACCAGCAGGCCATTGCTGTTGGCATCGGTGCGCGCGGTGTTGCTGTTGCCATCCAGCCTGCTGTTGCCGCCCAGTGCCTGCACCCAGGCACCGGTGGCGTCACCCGTATCGGATCCCGGTGCGGTTGCGCCGGCACGGCGTGACAACGCAGCGTCACGGACATGACGGCTGCCTTCCACCAGCGCCAGCGAGGTGGCTGCGTGCAGCTCGCCGCTGAGGCCATCGAGTACGGCACCGACCTGCTGCGGGAACAGCTGTGTCAGCGGCTTGGGCAGGCCCTGGTTGATCGCCAGGCCATCGGCCGCCGCCGCAACCGCATGCTGGTTGGGCGTAGTGGCCGCACTGGCCAGCGATGCACCACGGGCCACGTCGATGTGTGCTCCGTTGGCGCCGTACGCCAGGCTGAACTGCAGGAACGGCGAGAACGCGCTGAAGTCGGTCTTCGCGAACTGCCCGTTGAGACCGCCGTCGGCGCGGATGAAATTGAACTGCTCGCCGAGGTAATAGGTGCCCGGCTCCGGCAGCGCGAGCAGGGTACCGCCCAGGGTGGCGGTGCCGGTCACGTGCAACTGGTCACTGCGCCCGCCTGGAGCAAGTTCGGCGGCATAGACGCCGGTTGCGCCCTGCACGTAGTTACCGTTGATGGTCAGCGTGCCGATTGAATTGCCGGGCGCGATGATGCCGTCGACTTGGGTGGTGCCGAGCGTACCGACACCCTTCAGCAGGCCGTTGGCACCGACCGTGGTGGTGCCGCCGGTCTGCGTGCCGTTGAAGGACACCACGCCGCCGTTGACGCTCAGGTTGCTGTCCTTCAGCACGGCGCTGGCGCTGACCGTACTCACGCCACCGGTAGTGGTCAGTGCGGTGGAGAACAGGCTGCCGTTGAGCAGGAACTGGCCGCCCTGCACTTCGACCGCCGCGGTAAGCGCGTTGGCGCCGTTCAGTTCCAGCGTACCGTCCTGAAGTACCGCGCCGTTGAAGCTGTTGTCACCGCTCAGGCGCAACCAGCCGATGCCGGACTTGGTCAGCTTGCCGGGGCCGCCGATGTCATTGGTCCAGTCATCCCAGGCATCGCCTTCCCACACCTTCAGGCCACCGGCCTTCTGGTTCATCACCACGTTGGTGTCCACGCGCAGCGAGCCGTAGCCTTCGATGGCCTTGCGCAGGTCCATCAGTCCCCAGCCGTAGATCTCGTCGATGCCGGGTGCGCCAAGATCACGCGCGGTGGTCAGCAGCACGTCGCGGACCTGCGCGCTGTCCAGATAGGGGAAGCGTTCGAACAACAGGCCCAGCGCACCGGTGACGTGCGGTGCAGCCATCGACGTGCCGCTGAGCAGCCCGTAGCTGTAGGTTGGCACGCGCTGGGTGACGTCGAGCGACAGGTTGCCGTTGGCATCAACGCCCAACGACGCCGCAACGGCGGAGTCATCGCCGTAGACCGTGGAGTTGATGTTGGAACCCGGGGCCGCCAGGCACCAGTTGGCGCTGAGCCCGCACTTGTTGGAGGTCAGGCTGAGGGTGAAATCCTGTCCAACGTTGACGACGCTGAGCCAGTATTTTTCGATGTCGGCGAAGGCACGCGGCAGGGTGGCGTACATGCCGGCGATCGGGCTGGCCGATACAGGAGCCGCAGCACCGCGCGCCGGCGAATTGCCTGCCGCCCAGACCTGGATCATTCCCCTGGCGCGTGATCCGTCTGCATAAGTGGCAAGGTAGTCGCGATAATCGGGATCGTTGTAGATCCGGTCCATCAGCACCGCATCGGGTTCCTTGCTCAGGCCCCAGCTGTGGTTGACCGCGCGCACGCCCTGGGCATTCATCTGCGCATACATGTCGACCACGGCGGACGAATCCGGCCCGACGCTGCCCAGCGAGACTACCGAATACCCGGTCGCCGTACGCTGCCATTCGCTGGCGCTGTTGAAGAACAGGCGGGCCACACTGAGATCGGCGCCGAAGGCCACGCCATGCATGCCGTTGCCATCACGGTTGGCAGCGATGGTGCCGGCAACATGGGTGCCGTGCACTTCGTAGCCGATACCGGGCTGTACATAGGGCCCCGCCAGGATCAGATCGCGGATGTTCTGCGGGACGTTTGCGTTGAACCCGACGTAGCTGACCTGCACGTCGTCGCCGTCACTTGAGAAGCAGGCGCCGGGGCCAGTGAGCTGTGCAGTGTTGGTGCAGCGCGTGCCATCGGCGAGCACGTCGGCGATGTGGATGCTGCGATGGTTCTTGCCAGCGAATTCCGGATGGTCCAGGCCGGTGCCACTGTCGAACACGCCAAGGCGGATGCCGGTGCCCGTCAGGCCACGCGCATAGGCGTCGTCGGCGTGGGTCGCCGCCAGGCCCCAGTCGGCGTTGAATTCCTCCGTGCGCCAACTGGCCGGATCACCTGCGTTACCGAGGAGCGACGTGCTGCTGGCTGCTGCCGTGGGTGTTGCGGCCGCTGCGTTGGCGCCGGCCGACGCGCTCGCCATCGACGTGGGCTGCGCCCATGCCGCCTGCAGTTGGCGCTGCTGCTGCCAAGCGTCGAGTGACTCGCTGGCCATGGCGGGAAGCGCTGCAGCCAGCAACAGCGAACTGGCCACGGCCAACGCCAGGCGGCTGTGCAGCGGGAAGCGGGAGTGGGACGAACAGCCGTGCTGCGGGTGATTCATCGGACAACATTCCTTGGTTGACGGACAACAACGCCGTTAACCCCGCAGCGCGCCAATCACCCCCAGTAGTGTGAAGGAATTTTTATGAACGCGTTAAGGTGGCGTGACGCCGGTGTTCACGTTGCCTCGCGGCTCCCCCGCTACCGTGAGCCGGCCTGGGCTCACCAGGCTTATCAGGGAGTGATGGTGATGCGTATTGTCAGGAAAGTGATCGTGGCGGCGCTGTTCGCGCTGGCGTGTACCGGTTCGGTGGCGGTGGCGGGCCCTGTCGAGCCTTGCGACGCGCCCTGCTGGCGGGCCTACCAGATGTGCCTGGCCAGTGGGGCCGACGCTGGGGAATGCCAGCAGGCGTACAACACCTGCGTGGTCGATCTGTGCATGGGCGTGTGAGTCGCGCCGATTGAGCCGTGTGGGAGCCCCGTCACTGACGGGGCTCTTCTGTTTCCGTGGAAGGTCGGGCAGTCTGGATGGGCCCTGTCCAACGGAAGCATGCCATGGCCGTCAAACGCGTCGTCGCCAACATCGCCACGGCTGAGCCGGAACGGGCCGCTGCCTTCTATGGCGAGCTGCTTGGCATGCCCGTGGTGATGGACCATGGCTGGATCGTCACCCATGGCGGGCAGGGCAGTGCGCTGGCGCAGGTCAGCTTTGCCAGTGAAGGCGGTTCCGGCACTGCGGTGCCGGACCTGTCGATCGAGGTGGACGACCTGCAGCAGGTGCTGGAGCGCATGCGTAAGGCCGGCATCGCGCTGGAGTATGGGCCGGTCGATGAACCCTGGGGCGTGCGCCGCTTCTTTGTCCGCGATCCATTCGGGCGGCTGTTGAACATCCTCGTGCACACCTGAGCAGGACGGTTCCAACGCCGCCTGCTACCCCGTGACAGGCCGACCCTGCGTGGCAATCGACATCACAGGGGCTGGCAGGACACGCGCGTGCGCTCATCGCGCAACCGGGCGCAATGCACGCCGCGCCGCGGATGCTTACGTGGTACCGCAGTGGCACGGCCGTCGGCGTAGGCTGGGCGATGGCATCGGCCGGTACCCTGGCCCAGCTTGTGGCTGCAGGATGGCACCGCCGACGGGAAACGGCCTGGCCGCGTGATGATCACTTCTGCTGGCGGTGCGGAGCCTCTCCACCATGCTCGATCTGCTGCTGCTGCTGCTGCTGTTGCTGCTGGCGCGCGTTGGCGTGGCGCGCGTGCCCACCCTCGCGCCCGATCGCGGCCATGTGCTGCCGATCACGGCTGATCGCCTCGCCGCCCTTGCGGCCTGCCGCACGTGCCTCATCGCGGCTGAACTCATGCGCATTGCCGGAGGCATGCGCCGCACGTCCGCCTTTGGCAGCGATCGCGCGCTGCTTGGCTTGGTCCATCGAGGCGAAGCCCCGGTTGGAGCGGTGATTCTGCTCAGTCATGGGAAGTATCCTTCTGCATGGGCGGCGCCGTGGTCGGCGACAGTGCCAATGCTTGGCCAGTGCGTGCTAAGCCGAGGTCGCCATCCCCGCCGTGGTCTTCACCCGGCATGCGCACGTGGTTGATGAGTCCGCCATTCAGGCGGATGCCAGGACCACCACCACCGGCGAACACGCGGGGTGTCGCCGACGCACTGCATCAGCGCAGGCGGGCGTCGCGCAGGCGTTGCGCGAACGGTCGTTGCTCCAGCACCTTCAATGCCTCACGCAGCACCTGTTCCAACGACTGTCCAAGATCGGCGTCGAGACTGCGGGCCGCTAGCGCCGTAGCCTGCCACTGCGCCTGCAGCGCCGGCAATGCCTGCAGGGCGTGCGGGCTCAACTGCAGGATGCGTTCGCGGCTGTCCTCGCCCACCGCAGCGTGCAGCCAGCCGTCGCGCACCATCGCTGAAACCGTCTGGCTGAGCGCGGAGTGGCTGAGCCCGCAGGCCAGTGCCAGATCCTTGATGCGGCAGGGGCCCTGCACCATCAGCGTGCGCAGCACCGGGGTGTAGCGCGGCCGGTAGTCCAGTTGCAGATCCCGGTAGGCCTGCTCGACCGCCGGGTCGAGCTGGTCGAGCAGGGCACGCAGCAGCGTTCCCAGAGTTGCACGTTGGAGATCCATGATGACAATGATATATAAGCACTTATATATCATCAAGGCGACGGAGGCGATCATGACGGTTTCGTGGATGCTTGGCGCGTTGCTGGCGGCCGCCTGCCCGGCGCAGGACGCCGTGCTGCAGGCAGCGGCCACGGCGATAGAGGCGCAGTACCTGGATGCGGCCGAAGGCGCACGCATTGCCGAAGCCGTGCGCGGCTGGTCCACCCAGCAGCGCTATGTGGACAGCTGCTCGGATCCGAAGGCTTTCAGCGCACGCCTGAACCAGGACCTGGACACGTTCGATGGCCACTTCCATGTAGAGCGCGTGGACGCAACGGCCGGCCAGGACGACTGGCTGATGGCATGGCGCGCGGATGCGCGCAGCAATGGCGCTGGCGTGCGCGAGGTACGGGTGCTGGAGGGCAACATCGGTTACCTGCGGCTGAGTACATTCTATCCGCTGGATCTGGCCCGGCCGAAACTCGCCGCCGCCCTCGAGCTGCTGGCCGACACCGATGGCCTGGTGCTGGATCTGCGCCAGAACGGCGGCGGGGATGACGGCAGTGCCGACCTGCTGGTGCGCACGCTGTTGGACGCGAAGATCGACGCGGTGCAGCAGTTGGACCAGCGCGGGCGGCGCACGCTGGTACCACTGCCGCCGGCAAGCCTGCCCACTTACCTGAAGCCGCTGGTCGTGCTGATCGATCGCCGCACCGCGTCGGCTGCCGAGTTCGTCGCCTACTCGCTGCAGGCGCTGGGCCGTGCACGCATTGTCGGCACGCGCAGCGGCGGCGCTGCACACATGGTCGATGATCCTGTGCTGCTGCCGGATGGCTATCAGATCAGCATTCCCGATCGGCAGCCGATCAATCTAAATACCGGAACCAACTGGGAACGCACCGGTGTCACGCCCGACGCGGCAGGCGGTGACGATCCGCTGTTCGTCGCGCGGCAGCTGCTGGCCCGATCGGCCTCGCGGGAATGAACGCACAATTGCAATTGCGCCCTATCGCAGATGACATGCAGCGTGCCTAGAATCGAAGCATCCCGGTAGTTCCCGGGCGCTTCGAGTGAATGGACTCAATGAAGATTCTGCTGACCGGCAGTTCCGGGCGGATCGGGCGCGCGATCTTCGGCGCATTGGCGGCCTCCCACGAAGTGGTGGGGCTGGATCGCAGCCCATTCGCCACCACCCGCATCATTGCCGATGTCACCGATCACCAGGCTGTCGCACGGGCGGTGCAGGGCGTTGACGCGGTGATCCATACCGCCGCCCTGCACGCACCCCACGTCGGCCTGGTGCCGGACGGGGTGTTCCACCAGATCAACGTGGAGGCGACCGCGCACCTGCTGCAGGCCGCACGCGAAGCCGGGGCGCGGCGATTCGTGCTGACCAGTACAACCGCGCTGTATGGCCACGCCGTGGTCGCCGGTGGCTGCCGTTGGATCGATGAAGACACCGAGCCGTTGCCGCGCACGATCTACCACCGCACCAAGCTGCAGGCCGAAGCACTGGCCGAAGCCGCTGCGGCGCCGGCCTTCAGCGTGCGCGTGCTGCGCATGGCCCGCTGCTTCCCCGAGCCGCCCGAGCGCATGGCGATGTTCCGCCTGCACCGCGGTATCGACGCACGTGATGTAGCCAGCGCGCATGCTGCACTGCTGCTGGACGAAGGCGCCGCTTTCGCGCGTTACATCGCGTGCGCTCCGACGCCGTTCCGGCGTGAGGATTGCCTGGAGCTGGCCACCCACCCGCGCAGCGTGCTGGCACGCCGCGCGCCACAGCTGCTGGCCGAGTTCGAACGACGGGGCTGGCCGCTGCCGTTGAGCATCGATCGCGTCTACGACAGTGCCCGCCTGCGCAGCGTGCTGGGCTGGCAGCCGCGCTTCGGCCCGGACGACGTGCTGCAGCAGTACGCCGCCGGCAGCATCGAGGTGCTGCCAAGGGCGGAGTGGATCAAGGATCGGGTCGCCGAATGAGATGGTCGCAGGGGGCGGGGCACCGAGCCCACCCTGAGCAGGTTCAGGAATGTGCAGGCCGCTGGCCTCAATCTCGATGGCGGCCGGCCGCTAAACCCGGTGTGCCTCGTGCACCGGGCGCGGCCCGGCGGCCGGTGGCCTGCGCGACGGATCGCGCGCCTGCGCGGTGTCCTCGTGACGCCGGTCGTCCTGAATTGCCTTGCGGACCCTCCCATGCCTTCTTCCCGCTCCGCCACTGCCCAACGCCCGGGCAGCATCGCCCACAAGCTGATGCTGGGCACCGCTGTGATCGCGCTGCTGTGCTTCGGCCTGACCGCGTTCCTGATCTACCGGCAGGCCAGCGCCAGTCTGATCAGCGCCTCGCGCCAGACCATGACCAGCGAGGCCAACGCCGAGGCGCGCCAGGTGGCGGCTGACCTGGGCACCGCCTTTGCCAGCAACGATGCCATGGTTGAAAGCGTGCTGGCCCAGCGTGCCCGTGGCGACGTGCCCGACCGCGCCAGCCTGGCGGCGGTGCTCGGCGAACAGCTGCGTGCTCATCCGCAATGGCTCGGCAAGAGCACCATGTGGGAGGCCGATGCCTTCGACGGCAAGGATGCGGAGTTCGTCAATAGCGAAGCTCACGATGCCACCGGCCGTTACATGAGCTACTGGGCCTGGCAGGACGGCAAGCCGCAGCAGTCGGTGATGACCGATTACACCGAGACCGCCAGCGGATCGGGCGACTGGTACATGGGGCCCAGCCGTGACAAGCTGCCCAAGGTCAGCGAACCCTACGCCTATGACATCGCCGGCCAGAAGGTGCTCATGAGCACCCTGAGCACGCCGATCATCGAGAACGGCAGATTCCTGGGCGTGTTCACCGTGGACTTCTCGCTGGCGGCGTTGCAGAAGCACCTGGCCACGCTGAAGCCGATGGGGGCCGGTCGTGTCGAACTGCTGTCGCCGAAGGGTGTGGTGCTGGCCTCGGCCAATGCCGCCGAGATCGGCAAGCCGCGCAGCGACGCGCAGACCCGCAGCATGCTGGCCGACATTGCCGCCGACCGTCGGTTCGAGGCCTTCACTCCGGATGCGGCCGGCAATGTGCGGGTGTATGTACCGCTGCGGGTCGGCGATGCGCCGCAGCGTTTTGCCCTGGGCGTGGTGATGCCGCACGCGGTGATCGTGGCTGAGGCACGCCAGCTGCTGTGGCTGACCCTGCTGGTCGGCGTGATCGCCGCGCTGAGCCTCAGCGCCGGTGTCCATGTACTGCTGCGCCGCCTGGCAATCCGCCCGTTGGCCGAAGCGGTGCGCGTGGCCGGTGATGTCGCCGCCGGCAAGCTGGACAGCACGCTGCCGGCGCGCAGCAACGACGAAGTGGGGCGCCTGCTGGACGCGATGCAGGGCATGCGTGGGCAGTTGCAGTCAGTGATGGCTGCGCAGGCCGAAATGGCGCGCCGCCACGATGCCGGGGAGCTCAGCTACCGCATGGATGCTGCGGCGTTCCCGGGCGAGTACGGCCGCATGGTGGCCGACAGCAACCAGCTGGTGGCCTCCAGCAATGCGGTCACCCAGCGCCTGGTCGAGGTGATGCAGCGCTACGCCGTGGGCGACCTCAGCGTGGACATGGAAGCGCTGCCGGGCGAGAAGGCGGCATTCACCGCCGCGATGGCAACCACCAAGGGCAACCTGGCTGCGATCAACGAGCAGATCCAGCAGCTGGCCGCCGCCGCCGCTGCCGGTGATTTCGCCGTGCGCGGTGATGCGTTGCGCTTCGAGCATGATTTCCGCCGCATGGTGGAGACCTTGAACACAATGATGCAGGTCAGCGACCACAACCTGGCTGCACTGTCTACGCTGCTGCGCGCGATCGCCGCCGGCGACCTCACTGCGCGCATGCAGGGTGAGTTCCACGGGGTGTTCGCGGTGATGCGCGACGATGCCAACAGCACCGTGCAGCAGCTGACTCAGATCGTCGGACAGATCCAGCAGTCGGCGGCCAGCATCCGCCTGGCCGCTGGCGAGATCGCGGCCGGCAACAGCGACCTGTCGCGCCGCACCGAACAGCAGGCCGCCAATCTGGAAGAAACCGCCGCGTCGATGGAGGAACTGACCTCCACCGTGCGCCAGAATGCCGACCACGCGCTGCAGGCCAACATGCTGGCCGGTTCCGCAGCGGGCGTGGCCAGCGAAGGGGGCGAGGTGGTCAGCCAGGTGGTGCAGACGATGCAGCAGATCGAAGCCTCGTCGCAGCGCATCGCCGAGATCATCTCGGTGATCGATGGCATTGCGTTCCAGACCAACATCCTGGCATTGAACGCGGCGGTGGAAGCCGCGCGCGCCGGCGAGCAGGGCCGTGGCTTCGCCGTGGTTGCCAGCGAAGTCCGTGCGCTGGCGCAGCGCTCAGCGGGTGCCGCCAAGGAGATCAAGGAGCTGATCGACGCTTCGGTGGCACAGGTCGGAGCCGGTGCGCAGCTGGTGCACGGTGCCGGACGCACCATGCAGGACATCGTCGGTCAGGTCGGCCGCGTCAATGAGATCATGGCCGAGATCTCGGCCGCCTCGCGCGAACAGTCGGCCGGCATCGAGCAGGTCAACCAGACCGTGGTGCAGATGGACGAAACCACCCAGCAGAATGCTGCACTGGTGGAGGAAGCCAGTGCAGCAGCCCGCGCGATGGAGGAGCAGGCCGAGCAGCTGGCGGTGGCGGTGTCGCGCTTCCGCCTGCAGGCCGGGCCGATGGCCACGGCACGCCGCGCGGCCTGAGCCAGAGAACGAAGACGCCCGGCGGGGGCCGGGCGTCGCTTGCATCCTTGCCGCGCATCCCTGCGCAGGTCTGATGGCTCAGAACATGCCTTCAAACGGGTTCCAGCTGGTGCGCCCTTCCACCTTCTCCAGGTAGTAGCTGTAGTTGGTGCTGGAGGCGACCAGCAGGTTCATGGCGATGAACAGCATGCGCCCGACAACGTCGGGAAGGAACATGGTGATGATGGCCAGTACGATGTTGATGCCGATCACCACCAGTGCCTTGCGCCACATGCCAAGGATCAGCAGGTAGATGGCGCCGAAGAACAGCGCGAAGAAGTTCAGGTTGATCTTCAGGCGGTCACCAAAGGACAGCGCCTTCCAGGCCTGCTTGAAGCCGGGGTTCTTGGGGGCGCCGTGCTGGCGGAAGAAGTTGAAGCGGAACTGCCACTTCGGGCTGAACTGGGACAGGTCAGTGGTATTCATTGGGGAAACATCCCTGTGAGAAAACGTTTTCATGATAGGACAAGTCCTATTCAGGATCCAAGCGCTGCCGTCAAAAATGTGACGCCTGCCTTGTTCCGACGGCTGCGGCCCGGCGCCGCACCGTCACCCGCCCGCCTTGTTTTTAGGTTAGGGTGCGCAGTTCCGCTGCCGCCGCGGTTGACCCCGGCGGCGGCGGGATGTCCATGGAGGTTGCATGACCACAGCTGCTACACCGGAAAACGCACCGGGGCCGGTGCTCCTGCCGACACCTGAAGTGGTGCAGGCACAACAACTGCTCGCGCGCCAGCAACTGGCGGTGGCGATGGACCGTGCGCGCACGGCCGCCACGCGGGACGCGGCGCCGGCCGCGCTGGAAAGCGAGTAATCCGCCACCGTTGATCGCGCTGGCATCACGCCAGCGCGATCACGGCGCGCGCGGGGCTCAGAACCGTGCGGTCATGCTGAGGAAGTAGCTGCGCCCAGCGACGAAGTAGTCGGTGGAGCCTTCGGCATACAGCGTCTTGTCGGCCAGGTTGCTGATGCCACCGCGCAGGGTCAGCACCTCGTTGACGTTAAGCGCTGCGGTCAGGTCATACAGCGTGTAGGCCTTGAGGAAGGTCGTCGCCGTGCCGGTCTGCCTGCCGGTGTACTGCGCCGACAGGCTGCTGGAAAACACCGTGTTGGGCGTCCAGTCCAGCGACGAATAGCCGGAGAATTCCGGCGTATCGATCAGGTTGCGGCCGGTAGTCAGGTTCTTGGCTTCCTTCATCCAGGTTGCCGAGGTGCGCCAGCGCCAGTGCTCGCCGAAGCGGAAATTGAGGTTGCCTTCCATGCCGCTGGTGCGTGCGCGCTGCACGTTGCTCATCCGTGTCCACCAGATGCCGTTGAACCTGCCCAGCGGTGCGTACTCGATCTTGTTCCTGAAGTCGGTGTGGAAGTAGGTCAGGCCGGCATCGACCAGGTCGTTGCCAAAGCTGATGCCGATCTCGCGGTTGGTGCTGGTTTCCGGGTCCAGGTCCGGGTTTCCGGCCATGTAGCAGCCGCCACGGGTATAGCCCAGCGGGATCAGCGAGGTGCAGCCACGGCCCCCGGACTGGGTGGCGGCGCTGGGCGAGTTCTCGGTCAGGCTGGGCGCGCGGAAGCCCTTGGAAACGCCACCGCGGATGGTCCATTGCTCGGCCGGATGCCAGACCAAGTAGGCGCGCGGGCTGACGTGGCCACCGAACTTCTCATGGTGGTCCAGGCGCGCGCCCAGGGTCAGTGCCAGGGTGCGGTGCAGCTTCAGTCCGTCTTCTACGAACAGGGCCCAGGTATCCACTTCCAGATCGGAACCGCTGACGGCATTGCCGGCATAGTCGATCGGCGCGCGGCCGATGGTATCGGTGTTGGTCAGTTCCTGGCGCTTCCACTGGCCGCCCACGGCAAACTGGTGTTCAACGCCGAGGGTGAACGGCGTGGTCAGGTTGCCCTCGATGATCGTATCTGTTGCTTCGGAACGGCCGGTAGCACCGATGTTGTTCCTGTACTCGGTCCAGTACGCACTGATCTTCGAATTGCCGAAGCTCCACTTGCCATCGTGGTTGAGCGCCAGCGAGCTGCGTTTGAGCTCACTGGCACCCCACGCGCTTTCATCCTGCTTTTCCAGCGACGCATCGATGAAGGCCTGCTGCACGCCATGGCCGGCTTCCAGCGACAGCGCCTGTGCGTCGCTCAGGTTCCACTGCAGCAGCGCGTCGACATTGCGGTCCTTCTCGCCCGCATAGGCATTGCCGTAGACACCGCCGTTGGAGCGGTCCGAATCGCGGCGCATGCTGTTGGCGCCGATGCGCAGGCCAAAGCGCTCGCCGAGCGGGCCGGAGAACGTTGCGCCGATCTGCTGGGTATCGCCGCGCTTGCCGTCAGCGGGGCGGGTGTAGCTGTGGGTGGCGCTGCCGCTCCAGTCATCACCGATGCGCTTGGTGATGATGTTGATCACCCCGCCCATGGCATCGGAGCCATACAGCGACGACATCGGCCCGCGCACCACTTCGATGCGTTCGATCTGCTCCGGCGAGATCCAGTTCAGATCCTGACGGCCGAGGTCGGGGCGGTAGTTGGTCGACGCCGAGCTGCCCATGCGCTTGCCGTCCACCAGCACCAGCGTGTAGTTCGACGGCATGCCGCGCAGCTTGATCTTGGACTGCTCGCCGACCGCGCTGAGGCCACCGGTCACGCCCGGCACACGGCTGAGCAGGGTGGCCAGGTCGTGCACCGGCTGACGTTCGATGTCCTCGCGGCTGATTACGCTGATGCTGGCCGGGGCATCCTTGATCCATTGCTGGTTGCCCGAGGCGGTAACCACCACGGTATCCAGATTCGTGGTGGAGGCATCGGCGCTGGCCTCTGCGGCAGCCATGCCGGGCAGGCCAAGCAGGCAGGCGGCGGCCAGGGCGCTGGCCAAGCGGGTGCGCGGCGGGCGCGCGGGACGGGAACGGGACAGGGGCATGATGGCTTCCATCGGAGGAGGGAGACCCGATGGAGGCAGCAGGCGCACGCAGACAGCGGGCAGCTCCCTTCCATGGGTCGTACGGCGCCGGGGCTGGAACCGGCGCAGCTGGGTGGGTTTTGACCGTGCGGACGACGGCAACCTGCCTGGTTCATGAAATGATAACCGTTCGCATTTGTTACGATCCAGCACAGGAGGCGACGAGGTGACATCCGATACCTGGCTGCCAGACTCGCCTGCTGTTTGCTGAATGGGGATAAATCCCGGCGTAGGCCTTCGCACCCGGCTTACATCCGGCGCCCTAGACTGGGCCGCATTTTCGATTCCGCCCTGTTGGAGATCGTGTGGGTTCCGGTAGTGACAGACAGCGACTGCGCGGCGTGAGGCCGACGCAGCCAGGACAAGTGCGGGCGCCGGGAAAGCGCGCCGGGAACCTTGGTGCATGCAGCCCGGCCGGGATGGCCGGCCGTGCCGACCGCGCGGAGTAGGCGGCAATGGGGGTGCAGACCATCCATGCGGAAGCGGATACGCCCCGGCTTGATGCCGGCTGGGCGCTGCTGCCGGTGGAATCGCCGTTGCAGATGCCCGAGCAGACCCTGCGCGAGGGCCATCTGAAGGTTCGACGCCACCGCACCTCGCCGCGGCTGATCGGCCTGCGCCGGTTCTACATCTTCGGCGGCACGCTGGCGATGACCGCCATCGCTACCCGGATGATGTGGCGGGTGCTGTCGGCCAACGGCATCAGCGTGCTTGAAGCCTGCCTGCTGGTGCTGTTCGTCGGCCTGTTCGCCTGGATTGCGCTGTCGTTCGCCAGTGCCGTGGCCGGCTTCCTGACGGCGGTGTTCGACCGGGGTTACCGGCTGGGCATCGATCCGGACAAGCCGCTGCCTACGGTACACAGCCGCACCGCGCTGCTGATGCCAACCTACAACGAAGACCCGCGCCGCCTGCTGGCGGGCCTGCAGGCGATCTACGAGTCGGTGGCGGCCACCGGCCAGCTCGACCGCTTCGACTTCTTCGTGCTCAGCGACACCCGCCGCGAGGACATCGCCGGTGCCGAGGAACAGGTGTTTGCCGAACTGCGCGAGCGTGTACCTGATGGCCGGGTGCGGCTGTTCTACCGCCGCCGTGGCGACAACAGTGGGCGCAAGGCCGGCAACATCGCCGACTGGGTGCGCCGCTTCGGCGGCGCCTACCCGCAGATGCTGATCCTGGACGCCGACAGCCTGATGACCGGCGACAGCATCGTGCGCCTGGTGGCCGGCATGGAACACAACGCCGACGTCGGCCTGATCCAGACCCTGCCGTCGGTGATCGGTGGCCGTACCCTGTTCGCGCGCATGCAGCAGTTCGGTGGCCGCGTGTACGGGCCGGTGATTGCGCGTGGCGTGGCCTGGTGGCATGGCGCCGAGAGCAACTATTGGGGCCACAATGCCATCATCCGCACCCGCGCCTTCGCAGACCACGCCGGCCTGCCAGCGCTACCAGGACGCAAGCCGTTCGGCGGCCATGTGCTCAGCCATGACTTCGTCGAAGCGGCGCTGATGCGGCGTGGTGGCTGGGCCGCGCACATGGTGCCCTACCTGGGTGGCAGCTACGAGGAAGGCCCTCCGACACTGACTGACCTGCTGGTGCGCGACCGCCGCTGGTGCCAGGGCAACCTGCAACACGGCAAGGTGGTCGGCAGCCGTGGCCTGCACTGGATCAGCCGCACGCACATGCTGATCGGTATCGGCCATTACTTCACCGCGCCGATGTGGGCGATGCTGATGCTGATCGGCATCGCCATTCCATTGTTCCAGGAAGGCATTGATTTCAACGCCCTGCTGCACCTGTCGCCCAGCGTTTACTGGCGCGCACAGGACGAAGAACAGGTGGTTCGCCTGTTCGCTGCCACCATGGCCGTGCTGCTGCTGCCCAAGGTGCTGGGGTACCTGGCAATGCTTCTGGAGCCGGTCGACCGTCGTGGCTGTGGTGGCGCGATCCGCGCGTTCGTTTCGATGCTGGTGGAAACCGTACTGGCCGCGCTGATGGCGCCGGTGGTGATGTACGTGCAGTCGCGCGGCGTCGCCGAAGTGCTGTCCGGGCGCGATTCCGGCTGGGACGCGCAGCAGCGTGACGACGGTGGTATCTCGTGGCTGGCGCTGATCCGCGGCTATGGCGGCCTCGGCGTATTCGGTGCCTTCATGGGCGTGCTGGCCTGGGCCGTATCGCCGTCGCTGGCCGCGTGGATGGCGCCGGTGGTGATCGGCATGGTGCTGGCGGTCCCGGTGGTGGCGCTGACGTCATCGCGCGGGCCGGGTACCTTCCTGCATCGGCTTGGCCTGCTCGATATCCCCGAAGAGAACATCCCGCCGCCGGTGCTGGTACGCGCTGCACAGCTGCGCCGGGAAGCGGCCGAACAACCGCCGCTGTACTGATCGCCCTGCGGCAGCGGCATAATGCGGCTCGAACTTGAAGGAGCCACATCATGCTGCAAACGGTGGAACAGGAAACCGGCGCCTCGCCGCAGTGGTCGGTGATCTGGCTGCACGGCCTTGGCGCCGACGGTCACGACTTCGCGCCGATCGTGCCGGAGCTGGTGCGTCCGCACTGGCCAGCGCTGCGCTTCGTGTTCCCGCATGCGCCGGTGCGGCCGATCACGATCAACAACGGCGTGCCGATGCGCGGCTGGTACGACATCGTCGGCATGGATTTCCGCTCGCGCGCCGACATGGCCGGCGTGCAGGACTCGGTACTGCAGCTGGATGCGCTGATCGCGCGTGAGATCGAGCGCGGCATCGCTCCGGAGAAGATCTTCCTGGCCGGTTTCTCGCAGGGTGGGGCGATCATCCTGACCGCCGCACTGTCACGCACGGCGCCACTGGCCGGCCTGATTGCACTGTCCACCTACCTGCCCGAGGCCGAGAGCGCCAAGCGCGCTGACGGTGCGGTGCAGGTGCCGGTGTTCATGGCCCATGGCAGCAGCGACCCGGTGATTCCGCAGGCGGTGGCCGTACACAGCGCGCAGGCCCTGCAGGCGATGGGCCTGGAGGTGGAGTGGCATAGCTATCCGATGGCCCACCAGGTCTGCGCCGAAGAAATCCAGGCGCTGGGTGACTGGTTGCAGGAACGCCTGGGCGCTGCCTGAGCCATGTCACCGGCCAGCGCCCCGCCGTGGATGCCGGAACTGTGCCGCCTGCCGCGGCTGGCGGCGATGCTCGGCCTGGCCGAGCTGGTGGTGGTGGTACTGGCGCTGGCGCCCGACGGTAGCCGTCACTGGACCTTCGGCGAACTGCTGTCGGCCAGCGGCTTCGCGTTGTGGCTTGCGCTGGCGGTGACCGCCAGCCTGTGCCTGCTGCGGCAGGCGCTGTCGAGGCTGCCGCAGGTGCTGGGGGCTGTGGCGGCCATCGCACTGGCGACACTGATCGCGGTGATCTGCGCCGGCATCGTGCATGCGCTGTACGCGGTGCTGGGCGACAACTTCGCCCGCGGCATCAGCTTCTGGCGCTTCACGCTGGGCAGCGCGGCCACCACCGCGCTGATCACCGCGCTGGCCCTGCGCTATTTCTACGTGAGTGACCGCTGGGCCGCGCAGGTGCAGGCCAACGCACGCGCACAGGCCGATGCGCTGCAGGCGCGGATCCGCCCCCATTTCCTGTTCAACAGCATGAACCTGATCGCCAGCCTGCTGCATCGCGATCCGGCGGTGGCCGAGCGTGCGGTGCTGGACCTGTCCGATCTGTTCCGTGCTGCCCTAGGCGCGGGCGAGGGCGATTCCACCCTGCGTGACGAATGCGAGCTGGCCGAGCGCTACCTGTCGATTGAATCACTGCGCCTGGGCGAGCGTCTGCAGGTGCGCTGGCTGCGCGATGAGCCGCTGCCCTGGAATCTTCCCCTGCCTCGCCTGGTACTGCAGCCGCTGGTGGAGAACGCCGTGCTGCATGGCATCTCGCGGCTGCCCGAGGGCGGCACCATCGAGCTGCAGCTGGTGCGCGAGGGCAACGAGCTGCAGATCCGCGTGCGCAACCCGGCGCCCGACCCGCAGGCGCCCGGACTGGCCCTGGCGCGCGGTGCCGGCCATGCCCAGCACAGCATCGGCCATCGGCTGGCCTGGCGTTTCGGCAGCGCCGCGCGGATGACGGCTGGCTGGAGCGAGGGCTACTATGCCTGCCAGGTGACAGTGCCGATCCAGTGAGGGAGCGATCGTGAGGGTAGTCATCGCCGATGACGAACCGCTGGCGCGCGAGCGCCTGCGCAGCCTGTTGTCCGCGCAGGACGGCGTGGTCGTGGTGGCCGAGGCCGGTAACGGCGAGCAGGCCCTGCACGCGTGCGCGGAGCTGCAGCCGGACCTGGTCCTTCTGGATATCGCCATGCCCGGGCTGGATGGCCTGGAAGCGGCCCGTCATCTGGCCAGCTTCGAACCCCGGCCGGCGGTGGTGTTCTGCACCGCCTACGATGCGCATGCGCTGTCGGCGTTCGAGGCTGCGGCGATCGACTATCTGATGAAACCAGTGCGCGCCGAACGCCTGGCGGCGGCGATTGCACGCGCACGCACGTTCCTGGCCGGCCGTGATGGCCAGCCGCAGGACCATCGTGGGCAACAGGCACGGAGCATGCTGTGCGCACGCCTGCGCGGCAGCCTGCGGCTGATTCCGCTGGACGACATCCACTACCTGCAGGCCGAAGAGAAGTACGTGGTGGTGCACCACGCACGTGGAGAAGACTTGATCGAAGAGTCACTGAAGTCGCTGGAAGAGGAGTTCGCCAGCCGCTTCATCCGCATCCATCGCAACTGCCTGGTGGCACGCCATGAGCTGGTGGAGCTGCGTCGTGGCACGGGCGGCCAGGTGCAGGCGATGCTGCGCCATGGCAAGCAACCGCTGGAAGTCAGCCGCCGCTGCGTGGCGACGCTGAAGCAGGAACTGCGGCATCTGTGAGGTTTCCGCGCGGCCTGCGGCCGCGACTGCTGTGAAATCAACAGCAACAGCAACAGCAACGGCGGGTTGGTCGGCTCGTTGGTGCTACGTACTGGGTCGGGCCGAGGTGGGGTGGCGGGACACGCTGCAAGTACATCCCTGTAAGCTCGATGGCGCCTTGCTCGTGTGCGCTGTCCTGCGCACACGGCAAGACCGGGGTTGGGCGTCCTGCCCAACCCGCCCGAGGCATGCCTCGCGCCCATGGCGCCAACGGTCCCGCCACCCCACCCCGACCGGCCAAGCGCGGCTGTTGCTTTCACGACCCCTCCGCCAGCCACGAGGGGCTCCGCCGTTGGCCGTATCCGCGCCGAAGGCGCGATAATGACCGGATGGAAACCGTCCGCATCGCCACCCGCAAGAGCCCGCTCGCCCTCTGGCAGAGCGAACACGTCGCTGACCGCCTGCGCCAGGCCCATCCCGGCCTGCATGTGGAACTGGTGCCGATGAGCACCCGCGGTGACGAGGTGCTCGACCGCTCGCTGGCCGCGATCGGTGGCAAGGGCCTGTTCCTGAAGGAACTGGAGCTGGCCATGCTGCGCGGTGAGGCCGACTGCGCCGTGCATTCTTTGAAGGACGTGCCGATGGAACTGGACGAGCCGTTCGCGCTGCCGGCAATCCTGCCCCGACACGATCCGGCCGATGGCTTCGTCTCCAACCTGTACGCCTCGCTGGACGCGCTGCCGATCGGCGCGCGGGTCGGTACCTCGTCGCTGCGCCGCCAGGCCCAGCTGCGCGCGCTGCGCCCGGACCTGGAGCTGCTCGACCTGCGCGGTAACGTCAACACCCGCCTGGCCAAGCTCGACAACGGCGGCTACGACGCCATCGTGCTGGCCGTGGCCGGCCTGGAGCGCCTGGGCCTGGGTGAGCGCATCGTCGCGCGCCTGCAACCGCCGCAGTGGTTGCCGGCCCCGGCGCAGGGCGCGGTGGCGGTGGAGTGCGATGGCGGCAATGCGCACCTGAGGGCGCTGTTCGGCCAGCTTGATGACGCGGCTACCCGTGCCTGCGTGGAAGCCGAGCGGGCAATGAACCGTGCGCTGCATGGCAGCTGCCATGTGCCGGTGGCGGCCATCGCGCAGTGGCAGGGCGACGACCTGCACCTGCAGGGGCTGGTTGGCAGCGCCAGCGATGGCCGTGCGGTGCGTGCCGAGGCGGTGGGCCCGGCCAATGCCCCGGAAGCGCTGGGCCAGCGCGTGGCGAACATGCTGCTGGACGATGGCGCCGGCGAACTGCTGAACGCCTGAGCCCCGATGTCTGTAGAGCCGAGCCATGCTCGGCTGCTCTTCGCCGGGAAAATCCCGGGCTTCGCGCTCAAGTCGAGCATGGCTCGACTCTACAAAAACGAAACGGGCGCCCCGGCGCCCGTTCTGCTTATTTGAACTTGTAGACCACGTTCATCGTGGTCAGCGTATCGGTCTTGCGCTTGTCGACAGCGACGTCGCTGTTGTAACGCGCCTGCCAGCCGGCCTTCAGCGCCAAGTGCTCGTTCATGCTCACCGACACGCCGAAGTCGTTCTGGCCGAAGGTGTTGTACGAACCGGATTCGACCAGCAGCGTGTTGACCAGGTCGGTGTTGTCGGTCAGCGAGTACTTCATGTCGAACAGGCCGCGGCCGATCATGCCGGTGCGGGTGCGGTCGTCCTCGGTGCTGTGGGTGCGGCGCACACCGGGACCGATCTGCGCGTCGAACGAGAAGCGCTCGGTGTTCCACAGGCGGGTGCCGTAACCCAGGCCGAACGAGCTCTGGCGGTCGTAGGTGGCGAAGTCGTCGCGCTCGGTACGCACCGTGGCCGTCAGCTGGCGGTGCTCGCCCAGCTGCAGCGCGCTGCCGGCACTGCCGGTGTAGCGATTGGCCGTGGTGTTGTTGCGGCGGGTGGTGGTGCCGTCATCGCGGGTCTCGGTCACCTTGGAGCTGGAGCGCAGGCCGGCCAGGTCCATGCTGTGAACCCAGTCGCCGTCGGTGTAGCGAAGGCGCAGGCGGCCGTTGAAGCTCTCGGTGCTGCTGTTGCCGCGTGCCGAAGCGAAGCCGAGCTCGCCGCCACTGCCGCTCCACGGCGAGGACATCGCCGCCAGTTCGGAGGCATCCTGTGCGTACGCGAGCGGCGCGCACAGCAGCAGGGGGATCAGCAGGGACACGCGCAGGAACATCGGGACTACTCCGAAGCGGTTGACAGCCGGTGATGATACTGGAAGCGTGATGGCGGTCCGAATCGATCCAAACGCCCGCTTCAGCAGACGTTGCCGCGACCGCCCATTCAGGGCAGATCGACGCGCAACGCCGGGTCGTTGAAGCGCGAATAGCGCAGCCGCAACTGGAAACTGCGGCCATTGCTGCTGCCGCTGCGCACGATCTGGCGTGGCAGGCCCTGGGCATCCACCCAGTACTCCAGGCGTTCACCGGGCTGGCTGCCGCGCAGCCGGTAGTGACGGGTCTCGACCCCGTCCAGCGCCTGGCTGCCGAGGTCCTCGGCCTGCAGGTCGGCGGGCAGGGCGTCGGCCGGCAGCGGGTTGCGCCACTGCTCGAGCAGGCCGGGCGGGGCCGGCACCTGGCGGATCGCACCGTCGGCCTGCAGGAACAGGGTGTCGCCGATGATGGTCTGCGGACCGGCCGGCGTCTCCACCCGGAAGCGGTCGGGGGCGACGAAGTCCATGGCGCTGCGTACCCGCTGCGGCGCGCCCAGCACCTCCAGTTCGGCGTGGAAGCTGCGCAGGGCCGCAAAGCGTTGGCTGGCGCCCAGTACGACCTGGGCCGGATCGGCCGCGGGCACGGGGGCTTCGGTACTGGCCGGCGCCGGTGCGCGATCGCAGGCAGCCAGCAGCAGGCAGGCCAGCAGGGACAGGGCAGGCAACCGGCGCATCGGGCATTCCATGGGGTGGGGGCGACCACGATAGCCCAAACGTCCCACACAAGACCCGCGACTCGGACATAATCGGGGGCATGGACCGATACGAACGCATCACCGCCCTGCATCGTCTGCTCAAGTCCGCGCGCTATCCGGTGACGGTGGCGACCCTGCAGGACAAGCTCGGTTGTTCCCGTGCCA
This sequence comes from Stenotrophomonas sp. YJH_SMC_37, assembly GCF_059370035.1. Taxonomy (NCBI): domain Bacteria; kingdom Pseudomonadati; phylum Pseudomonadota; class Gammaproteobacteria; order Lysobacterales; family Lysobacteraceae; genus Stenotrophomonas; species Stenotrophomonas sp. YJH_SMC_37. The sequence goes on along the minus strand of NZ_JCAFTG010000008.1, from coordinate 85,949 downwards.
CCGTCTACCGCGACCTGGCCTTCCTGCGCGATGCGCTGATGGCACCGATCGAGGGCGACGGCGAAGCAGGCTTCCGTTACCAGGCCGACGAGAGCGACCGCTTCGAACTGCCTGGCCTATGGCTCAGCTCGGAGGAGCTGCATGCCCTGCTGGCTTCGCAACACCTGCTGGCGCGCACCGGCGGTGGCGTGCTGTCTTCGGTGCTGGCGCCGCTGCAGCAGCGCATCGAGAGCCTGCTGGCGGCCCAGGCGGGCGTGTCCAGCTGGCCGGTGGACCGCGTGCGGGTGATTCCGCACCGTGGCCGCAAGTTTGACGAAGGCAGCTTCCGCAGCGTTGCCTCGGCCGTGCTGGAGCGTCGCCAGCTGGCATTCGAGTACCGCGCCCGTTCCACCGACGAGCCGACCAAGCGTACCGTCTCGCCGCAGCGCCTGACCCACTATCGCGACAACTGGTACCTGGATGCCTGGGACCATGACCGCGAGGCGCTGCGCAGTTTCGCCGTGGACCGCATCCACAAGGCACGGGTGATCGACAGCACCGCCCGCGATGTCGCCGACAGCGAGCTGGACGAGCAGCTCGGCGCCAGCTATGGCATTTTTTCTGGTGCGCCGAAGGGCTGGGCGACCATCCTGTTCAGCGCCAAGGCCGCGCGCTGGGTGGCCGACGAGCACTGGCATTCCAAGCAGCAGGGCCGCTTCCTGGCCGATGGCCGCTACGAACTGAAGGTGCCGTACAGCGTCTCGCGCGAGCTGCTGATGGACGTGCTGCACTATGGTTCGGATGCCGAGATCATCGAGCCGGTGATGCTGCGCGAGCAGGCCAAGGCGCTGCTCGAGCTGGCCCTGAGCAACTACGAAAAATCCTGACACTCCCCCCGAGAACCCTTCCGCCCATGAAGAAGACCCTGTTGCTGCCCCTGCTCGCCGCTGCGCTGGCCCTGACCGCCTGCGGCACGTCCGGCGAGCCCTCGCAGAAGCTGGTGGTGGCCGCCACGGCCGTGCCGCATGCCGAGATCCTTGAAGTGGTCAAGCCGATCCTCAAGCAGGAAGGCGTGGACCTGGACGTGCGCGTGTTCAACGACTACGTGCAGCCCAACGACCAGCTGGTGCAGAAGCAGGTGGACGCCAACTACTTCCAGACCGAGCCGTACCTGGATGCCTACAACCGCGATCGCAAGACCGATCTGGTGAAGGTGATCGGCGTGCACATCGAGCCGTTCGGTGCCTATTCGCGCAAGGTCAAGTCGCTGGCCGAGCTGCGCGACGGTGCCGACGTGGTGATCCCGAACGACCCGAGCAACAACAGCCGTGCGCTGATCCTGCTGCACAAGGCCGGCGTGATCGAGCTGAAGGATCCGGCCAACGCGCTGTCGACCCTGCGTGACATCACCGCCAACCCGAAGAACCTGAAGTTCCGCGAACTCGACTCGGCGATGCTGCCGCGCGTGCTGGGCCAGGTGGACCTGGCACTGATCAACACCAACTACGCGCTGGATGCCGGCCTCAACCCGACCAAGGACGCTCTGGCGATCGAGAGCAAGGATTCGCCTTACGTGAACTTCCTGGTCGCGCGCCCGGACAACAAGGACGACGCCCGTGTGCAGAAACTGGCCAAGGCCCTGACCAGTCCGCAGGTGAAGGCCTTCATCGAGACCAAGTACAAGGGCGCGGTGCTGCCGGCGTTCTGACCGTGTACTGACCGTGTGGTAGTGCCGGCCGCTGGCTGGCAATCACCGGGCATTGCGAAGATCATGGGGTTGCCGGCCAGCGGCCGGCACTACCTTCAATCCACGTGGAAGGCGAGGGTGGCGGCAACCGCCTGCTGCCATCCTGCATACAGCTTCTCGCGCCGGGACACCTCCATCTGTGGCTCGAAGCGCCGGTCCAGGCCCCATTGCGCGGTGATCTGTTCGCGGCTGGACCAGAACCCGACGGCCAGGCCGGCCAGATAGGCCGCACCGAGCGCGGTGGTTTCGGTCAACCGCGGCCGCAGCAGCGGCACACCGAGGATGTCTGCCTGGAAGCTGGCCAGGAAGTCGTTGCCGATCGCACCGCCATCGGCGCGCAGTTCGGTCAGCGCGATACCGGCATCGGACTGCATTGCATCGAGCACGTCGCGGGTCTGGTAGGCCATCGCTTCCAGCGCGGCGCGCACGAAATGCGCCTTGCGGGTACCGCGGGTCAGGCCGAACATCGCGCCGCGCACATCGCTGCGCCAATAGGGCGCGCCGAGGCCGACAAACGCCGGCACCAGGTAGGCGCCGCCACTGTCGGGTACCTGTGCGGCCAGCGCCTGGCTGTCGCTGGCGCGTTCGATCATGCGCAGTCCGTCGCGCAGCCACTGCACCACCGAGCCGGCGATGAAGATCGACCCCTCCAGCGCATACTCCACGCGCCCGTCCAGGCCCCAGGCGATGGTGGTCAGCAGGCCGTTGCGCGAGCGTACCGCCTGCGTGCCGGTGTGCATCAGCATGAAGCAGCCGGTGCCGTAGGTGTTCTTGACCATGCCCGGCTGGAAGCAGGCCTGGCCGAACAGCGCCGCCTGCTGGTCACCGGCGATGCCGGCGATCGGGATCGGGTGGTCGAAGAAGAACTGCGGCCGGGTGTGTGCGTACACCGCACTGGAGTCGCGCACCTGCGGCAGCATCGCGCGCGGGATGTCCAGCAGCGCCAGCAGGTCTTCATCCCAGTCCAGCGTGTGGATGTTGAACAGCAGGGTGCGCGCGGCATTGCTGTAATCGGTCACGTGCGCCTGGCCACCGCTGAGGTTCCACACCAGCCAGCTGTCGATGGTGCCGAACAGGAGCTCGCCACGCTCGGCGCGCTGCTGCGCACCTTCCACGTGGTCGAGGATCCAGCGCACCTTGGTCGCGGAGAAATAGGCGTCGATCAGCAGGCCGGTCCGCTCGCGGACCAGCGCTTCATGCCCGTCGGACTTCAGCCGCTCGCAGATGGCGTGGCTCTGCCGCGATTGCCAGACGATCGCGTTATGGATGGGCTGGCCGCTGGCGCGGTCCCAGACCACGGTGGTTTCGCGCTGGTTGGTGATGCCCAGCGCAGCGATATGGCGCGGATCGATCTGTTCGCGGCTGAGCAGTTCGGTCAGCGTGGCGTAGACGCTGGTAAGGATCTCGCGCGGGTCATGCTCGACCCAGCCGGGCTGGGGGAAGATCTGTGCGAATTCGCGCTGTGCACTGCCGACGATGTCGCCGGCACGGTCGAACAGGATCGCGCGCGAACTGGTGGTGCCCTGGTCGATGGCCAGCACGTAGCGGGGCGTCATGCAGCGTCTCCGGTAGAACGGTCAGGGTAACTTACCTTTCTCTCTGTAGAGCCGGGCCATGCTCGGCTGCGTTGTGCGGATGCAACCGAGCATGGCCCGGCTCTACACGCTGGCTTGCTCCATCCACGCCTGCAGCCGTGCCACCTGCGCCGCGTCCAGCCGCAACCCCAGCTTGCTCCGCCGCCACAGCACGTCCTCGGCATTCGAGGCCCATTCGTGCTCACGCAGGAAAGCGACTTCCCGCGCGTGCAGGCCGCCGCCAAAGTCTTCGCCAAGATCGTTCACACCCTGCAGGCCATGCAGCAGCTCCGCGCTGCGGCTGCCGTAGGCGTCGGCCCAGCGGCGTGCGATTTCCTCGGGCAACCACGGTGCCAGCAACTGCAGGCGCGAGCACGCCTGCGTGGCGTCGCCCCAGTCGCTGCCAGGCAGCGGGTCTGCGCCTGCCGTCCACGCCGGGCCCATCTGCGGCAGCGCCGGCCGCAGCAGCTCCAGCGCTTCCTCGGCCAGCACCCGGTAGGTGGTGAGCTTGCCTCCCAGCACGTGCAGCGCCGGTGCCGGGTGGGACTGCAACTGCAGGCGGTAATCACGGCTGAGTCGTGCCGCACGCGGATCGGGATCGGCCAGCAACGGGCGTACGCCAGCGAACCGCCAGGCCACCTCCTCCGCTGCGATGGGATCACGCAGGTAGCGATTGGCCGCATCACACAGGTACGTCACCTCCGCAGGGAGCACGCTGCAGCGCGCCGGGTCACCGCGATAGTCGGTGTCGGTGGTGCCGACCAGCAGGTGGTCGTGGGCGAAGGGTAGAAGGAACACTACGCGCCCATCGGGCTGCTGCAGCAGGCAGGCGCTGTCGCTGGGCCAGGGGCGGCGCAGCACGATGTGGCTGCCCTGCACCAGGCGCAGCGCGGGGCCATCGCCGCGCCCCTGCATCTGTTCCAGCAGGCCGCCGGCCCACGGACCAGCCGCATTGGCAACGGCGCGCGCAGTCACCGGGTGCGGCTGGCCATCGGCGGATTCCAGAACGGCCTGCCATCGGCCGTGAACGGGGCGCAGGTCGATGCAGCGGCTGCGGACCCGCACCTGTGCGCCGCGCTGCGCGGCATCCAGGGCGTTGAGCAGCACCAGCCGCGCGTCATCGACCTGCGCATCGGCGTAGCTGAAGCCGATGCGCAGCGAGGGGGAGTGCCAGCGACCCAGCGGATCGCGTTGCAGGTCCAGTGCGTGCGATGCGGGAAACGCAGGGCTGCGCCGGCCCAGATGGTCGTACAGCCACAGTCCCGCGCGCAGCATCCAGCGCGGGCGCAGGTGCGGTTCCCAGGGCAGGACGAAACGCAGAGGATGGACCAGGTGAGGGGCTTGCCGGCGTACCGTCTCACGCTCACCCAGCGCTTTGCGCACCAGGCCGAATTCGCCCTGTTCGAGGTAGCGAAGGCCGCCGTGGACCAGCTTGCTGCTGGCACTGGAGGTATGCGCGGCCAGGTCATGCTGTTCGCACAGCAGGACGCGCAGTCCGCGTCCGCTGGCATCACGGGCGATGCCGGCGCCGTTGATGCCGCCACCGATCACCAGCAGGTCGACTTCCTCCATCGCGCCTTCGCACCCTGTTTGTCTAGAGCCGAGCCCATGCTCGGCTGCTTTCCCGATAGTCGAGCATGGGCTCGACTCTACATAAAAGCAGCCGAGCATGGGCTCGGCTCTACAGGTGGAACGCGGGTGACGGAAACGACGACGGGCCCCGAAGGGCCCGTCGCGTTACATCAGTGAAGCAGGTGCAGCCTGGATCAGAAGCGGGCGCCGATGCCGAAGCCGACGGTCCACGGATCCATCTTGGCTTCGCCGATCTTTTCGCCGCCAACCTTCACGTCCGGGCGGGCGCGCATGTAGCGGGCGTCGGCACGGGCGAACCAGGTGGAGTTGATGTTCATGTCCACGCCGACGGTACCGATCACGCCCTTGGCATCCTTGAAGCGGATGTCGGTGTCAGCGCCGTTGCCCAGCTTCTCGTTGCTGAAGCTCGACTGATAGTAGCCCACGCCCACGAACGGGCGGAACACGTTGTCAGCCTGGCCGAAGTGGTACTGGCCGCTCAGCGCGACCGGCTGCTGCTCGACCGAGCCCAGGCGGGCGTTGTTCGGGCCCTTGAACTTGTTCTCGAACTTGTCGGCAGCGCCCCACAGTTCAACGGCCCAGTTATCGTTGATGTAGTAGCTGAAGCTGACGGTCGGCGCCGGGCCGCCATCGGTCTTCTTCACGCCGGTGATCGGGTCGTTCTTCGGTTCCAGCAGCGAGATGCCGCCAACCACGGCAAAATGCTTGCCCGAGGCAGTGTCGGTGCTGCTGCTGTCCTGGGCGAAAGCGGCCGGTGCAAAGGCGGCGGAGGTCAGCAGGGCGAGACTCAGGATACGGATGGAGCGCATGGGGGTATCTCCTAATGTTTCTTGTTTTGGGCCCCCGGTTGCGGGGCGAGCACACCGTAGTCGCCCCAACATGAATCGAATCCGACGCACGTTAAAAAATAGTTTTCCTTGTTCAGCGACGGGTGCGGAATGCCTGTATTCATGGGGTTTTCGGCCCTCGCTGACATTCATGCAGTTGGAGAAGATGTGAGCGAAGCAACGTTGTGCATTGGCCTGCAAGCGCAGGTGAACGTGCAGTGCCGCGTGCTGCTGCTGGGCTCGATGCCAGGCGTGGCGTCGCTGCAGGAGCAGCGCTACTACGCGCATCCGCGCAACCGTTTCTGGCCGTTGATGGCCGATATCTGTGGCTTCAGTGCGGATCTGCCCTATGCAGCGCGGCTGCAGGCGTTGAACGCCGCAGGCATCGGCCTGTGGGATGTGATCGGCCGCTGTGAGCGCCGGGGCAGTCTGGATGCGGACATCGTGCGTGGCACGGAAGTGGCCAATGCACTGCCGGAACTGATCGCCGCGTTGCCCGAGCTGAAGCTGGTCGGCTGCAATGGCGCCGCGTCAGCGCAGGCATTCCAGCGTTGGGTGCTGCCACGGTTGGAGGCCCCGCCGAAACGGGTGGTACTGCCGTCGACCAGCCCGGCCAATGCGGCCTGGTCGCTGCCGCGCCTGCGCCAGGCCTGGCAGCCGGTGGCAGACGCACTGGCGACATGAAGCGGACATCGTAGGGACAATACGCTACCGACTGGTGGCAGGCGCAACCCATGGGCAACAGCGTGTCCCGGCTGCGTGCGTACTGAAAACACCTGTAACGGTTGGCGCTGGACCCCGCTGGCCGCACAATAGACGTTTCCCTACACCAGATTGCCGGAGTTATCCCCATGGCCGAAATCAAGGAAGCACTTGTCCCCGATATCGGTGACTACAGCGATATCCCGGTAATCGAGGTGCTTGTCGCCGTCGGCGACACGGTCAAGAAGGACCAGGGGCTGGTGACGCTGGAAAGCGACAAGGCGACCATGGAAGTGCCGTCCTCGGTGGCTGGCGTGGTCAAGGAGCTGAAGGTCAAGGTGGGCGACAGCCTGTCCGAAGGCAAGGTCGTGGCCCTGATCGAAGTGGCTGAAGGCGAAGCGGAAGCCGCCAAGCCGGCGGCTGCCGCGCCGGCGCCGGCCAAGGCCGCTGCCCCGGCTGCCGCTACCCAGAGCGCGCCGGCCCCGGCCGCAGCTGCCCCGGCTGCCAGCGGTGGTGCCGTTGAAGCGCTGGTGCCGGACATCGGCGACTACGCCGGCATTCCGGTCATCGAAGTCCTGGTCGCCGTTGGCGACACGGTCAAGAAGGACCAGGGCCTGGTCACGCTGGAAAGCGACAAGGCCACCATGGAAGTGCCGTCCTCGGTGGCCGGTGTGGTCAAGGAGATCAAGGTCAAGGTCGGCGACAACCTGTCGCAGGGCGATGTGGTTGCGATCATCGAGGCCGAGGGCGCTGCCGCGCCGGCACCGACCAAGGCCGCCGCTGCCGCCGCGCCTGCAGCCGCTGAGACAGCCACCAAGGTCGAGCCGGTCGCCGTGCCGGCGCAGCCGGACAAGCTGGCGGCCCGCGAGATCGCCTCGGCCGGTACCCCGTCCAGCCCGCCGGTGCAGTTCAACGCTGATCGCGTGCTGCCGGCCAAGGTGCCGTATGCCACCCCGGCGGTGCGTGTGTTCGCCCGCGAACTGGGCGTGGACCTGCTGCAGATCAACGGCACCGAGAAGGGCGGCCGCATCACCAAGGCTGACGTGCAGAAGTTCGTCAAGGCCGCGCTCAGCGGTGGCGTGCCGGCTGCCGGCGGTGCTGCCGTCGCTGCCGGTGGTGGCCTGAACCTGCTGCCGTGGCCGAAGGTCGACTTCAGCAAGTTCGGCGAGACCGAAGTCCAGCCGCTGTCGCGCATCAAGAAGATCTCCGGCGCGAACCTGGCCCGCAACTGGGCGATGATCCCGCACGTCACCCAGTTCGACCAGGCCGACATCACCGACCTGGAAGCGCTGCGCGTGGCGCTGAACAAGGAGAACGAGAAGGCCGGCATCAAGCTGACCATGCTTGCTTTCCTGATCAAGGCCAGCGCCGCGGCGCTGAAGAAGTTCCCGGAATTCAACGCCTCGCTCGATGCCAGCGGCGAAAACCTGACCCTGAAGAAGTACTTCCACATCGGCTTCGCCGCCGACACGCCGAACGGCCTGGTCGTGCCGGTGATCCGCGACGTGGACAAGAAGGGCGTGGTGCAGATCGCGCAGGAAACCGGCGAACTGGCCAAGAAGGCGCGCGACGGCAAGCTCGGCCCGGCCGACATGAGCGGCGGCTGCTTCTCGATCAGCTCGCTGGGCGGCATCGGTGGCACCGCGTTCACCCCGATCGTCAATGCACCGGAAGTGGCCATCCTCGGTGTCTCCAAGTCGTCCATCCAGCCGGTCTGGAACGGCAAGGAATTCGCACCGAAGCTGATGCTGCCGCTGTCGCTGAGCTACGACCACCGCGTCATCGACGGCGCCCTGGCCGCACGCTTCACCACGTACCTGTCCCAGGTACTGGCCGACATGCGCCGCGTGCTGCTGTAAAGCACCGCTTCGCCCCCACCGTGCGGCCGCAGCCCCTGGCGCGGCCGCGTGAACAGATGCAGTGACAGCCCACCGGCCATGCCGGTCGGGCACGAGGAAAACCCACCATGGCCACGATTGAAGTCAAGGTTCCCGACATCGGCGATTACAGCGATGTGCCGGTGATCGAAGTGTTGGTCGCCGTCGGCGACACGGTGAAGAAGGATCAGGGTCTGGTGACCCTGGAATCGGACAAGGCCACCCTGGAAGTGCCGTCCTCGGCTGCCGGCGTGGTCAAGGAAATCAAGGTCAAGCTGGGCGACACCCTGTCCGAAGGCGCCGTGGTCGTGGTGCTGGACGCTGAAGGCGCCGCCGAAGCCCCGGCCAAGGCCGCTGCGCCGACTCCGGCTGCGGCCGCTCCGGCCAGCAAGCCGCCGGTGACCCCATCGCACCGCGCCCCGGCTGAACCGGCTGCGCCGAAGCCGGCGCTGTCCAGCGGCAAGCCGGCCGACATCGAATGCGAAATGGTCGTGCTGGGCTCCGGCCCGGGCGGCTACACCGCCGCCTTCCGCGCCGCCGACGTCGGCCTGGATACGGTGCTGGTCGAGCGCTACGCCAGCCTCGGCGGCGTCTGCCTCAACGTCGGTTGCATTCCGTCCAAGGCGCTGCTGCACGCTGCTGCGGTAATCGACGAAGTGGCCCATGCCGGTGATTTCGGCGTCGAGTTCGGCAAGCCGACCATCACCCTGGACAAGCTGCGCCAGTACAAGGAAAAGGTCGTCAACCAGCTGACCAAGGGCCTGGCCGGCATGGCCAAGCAGCGCAAGGTCCGCAACGTGCAGGGCGTCGGCAGGTTCATCTCGGCCAACGAGATGGAGATCACCGCCGCTGACGGCAGCACCCAGCTGCTGCGCTTCCAGAAGTGCATCATCGCTGCCGGTTCGCAGGCGGTGAAGCTGCCGAACTTCCCGTGGGACGACGCGCGCGTGATGGACTCCACCGATGCGCTGGAGCTGGCCGAAGTGCCGGGCTCGCTGCTGGTCGTCGGCGGCGGCATCATCGGCCTGGAAATGGCCACCGTGTACAGTGCGCTGGGCAGCAAGGTCACCGTGGTCGAGTTCATGGACCAGCTGATGCCGGGCGCCGACAAGGACCTGGTCAAGCCGCTGGCCGATCGCCTGAAGAAGCAGGGCATCGAAGTCCACCTGAAGACCAAGGCTTCGGGCGTCACCGCCGATGCCAAGGGCATCACCGTGACCTTTGAAGCTGCCGAGGAAGGCCAGGCGCCTGCGCTGGCGCAGGGCACCTTCGACCGCGTGCTGGTGGCCGTCGGGCGTTCGCCGAACGGCAGGAAGATCGATGCCGAGAAGGCCGGCGTGCAGGTCACCGAGCGTGGCTTCATCCCGGTCGATCGCCAGATGCGCACCAACGTGCCGCACATCTTTGCCATCGGCGACATCGTCGGCAACCCGATGCTGGCCCACAAGGCCACGCACGAAGGCAAGCTGGCCGCCGAAGTGGCTGCCGGCCACAAGAAGGAGTGGGTGGCCCGTGTGATTCCGTCGGTGGCCTACACCAACCCGGAAATCGCCTGGGTCGGCGTGACCGAGACCGAAGCCAAGGCCAAGGGCCTGAAGGTCGGCGTGGCCAAGTTCCCGTGGGCTGCCAGTGGCCGCGCGATCGGCATCGGCCGTACCGAGGGCTTCACCAAGCTGATCTTCGACGAAGAGACCCACCGCATCATCGGTGGTGCGATCGTTGGCGTGCATGCCGGTGACCTGCTGGCCGAGATCGGCCTGGCCATCGAGATGGGTGCGGAAGCCGAAGATATCGGCCACACCATCCACGCGCACCCGACGCTGAGCGAGTCGGTGGCGATGGCCTCGGAAATCTACGACGGCACGATCACCGATCTGTACATGCCGAAGAAGAAGTAAGGGGTCCGCGCCGTTCCAAATGAAAAGCCCCGGCATTTGCCGGGGTTTTTTTGTTGAGCCTCGATCACTCTCGTTGCGAGCGTTCGGGCCGCCGCGCCGGTGGCAGGCATTTGGACAAATGTCCTCCGTCACCCGCCTGCGGCGGTCGCCTCCTCCTTTACTTTGTCCAAACGCCTGCCACCCGCACAGCGGCTCGGGTTGCGGACAGTCGAGAGCCGGTGCTCAGGCCGCCGGGATGCCTGACACGCGGAGGGAGCGGGGGCTGTGTGCGAAGTAAAGGAGGAGGTGACGGCCTCAGGCCGGCACCGGGGGACATTCGCACGCGGCCCCCGCTCCCTCCAGTGCTCGACCCAGCTGCTCTTGCTGCTGCACGCAGGGAAAAACAGCACAAAAGAGCGCGGCCCCGATGTTCCGGAGGCCGCGCCAGGAGAGAGAGTGCCGTGGAAGGGGCGGGGGATCAGAACACGAAGCTGATACCGGCCACCGGGCCCTTGAATTCCTGCTTCAGGCCGATGGTGCCATCGCTGCCCTTCTTGTCCGCATCAAGCTTGAACCAGTCGTAGCCGGCGAACACGCCGAAGTTCCTGGTGAAGCGGTAGTCGACGATGGCGTTGGCGCGGCTCAGGTCGCCCTTGTAGTCATCGAAGCTGCCCCAGCGCGTGTTGAGGTACTGGCCCTGCAGGGTGATCATCCACTTCTCGGACGGGGTGAAGCTCAAGCGTGCACCGACCACCGGCGCCACGCCGTCGGTCTTCTCGTTGAGGAACTGGCCTTCATAGACAGTGCCCAGATCGGCGTAGGCCTTGGTGCTGACCTTGGCGTACTCGGCACCCAGCTGCAGGCCGAGGTCGAAGGTGTCGGTGTCCACCACCGAGTAGTCGTAGACCAGGCTGGCCACCTGGTACTTCAGCTCGCCCTTGACGAAGCTGCCGGACGGCACGCTGACGTCACCGAAGGAGATGTCCTGGCCGAGGGTCTCGCGGCGGTCCTTGTCGTACTTGAAGTAGTTGAACAGCAGGCGCTGGCGGTTGCTGATGCGGAACATGCCGTCAATGCGCGGCTCCCACTCCTTGCCACCCAGCTTGAAGTCCTCGGAGAAACCGATGTCCTGGCCGGCCACGTTGGTGTTGCCGCGGAGCGTGTTGTCCGAGTCGATATTCATCGCACCCAGGCGCAGGGCAAAACGGTCGTCGCCTTCGGCGGCGTGGGCGGCATTGGCGAACGAGGCGCCGGCAGCGAGCAGGGAAAGGGCGAGCAGGGTGGGTACGGGGCGCATCGAAGAGTCCTTGCAGTGGTTCATCAGAATGAAGACCACTGTGCGGGACAGGCCCGTCCACCATCCGTGAACGTATGGTCCACGGCGTGTGCACGGTTCAGCGCTGTCGCGACGATGCAAAAAGATGGCCCCGGAGCCGGGCTTCGGGGCCATCGTGGGACCTGCGGGGTGGAGCCGACGAGGATGCTGCAGGCAGGTCGAGTAATCGGACCGGCGTATCCGGTGAAAGTTCCGTCGACTGCGACCAAAGTTCAATACTGCGGTGCAACATCGTGCGGACGTCATTGTCCCCCCGGTGGTACGCAAAAATGTAACCGTTACCGCAACTTGCGCCTTCCCGGGATGAACAGGCAGCGGTTGTCTCGCAAATTGTCCCATTGCTATAATTTGGCGGCTCGATGAGGCCCCCCCTGCTGTAGCCGCCTCAACCCTCCACATGCAACCACGCGGGACGTCCTGTGCTGAACTCCGTTGACGCGGGTCGGCGACTGATGCTGCGCGCCGCGGTCTACCCGCTGGCCGCGGTCGCTGTCCTGGCCCTGGCCTTCCTGCTGGTGGGTCCGAAATATGCCCTCGGCGCGCTGGCGTCTGGTGTGGCCATTTCGGCCGGTGGCTGGGTTGCAGCACGGATGGCGCTGGGCGGAGGTGCGGTGGCCGCAGGATCGGCGATGGCTCGCCTGATCATTGCGATCGTGGCCAAGTGGATCGTGGTTTTCGGCGTCCTGCTGGTGGGGTTCCTGGTCTTCAAGCTGCCTGCGTTGGCGCTGTTGGCCGGTATCGCCGTCGGCTTGATGTTCCAGGTCCTGGCCATGGCCAGGCGTTGACAGAATTCAATTAACTGAAGGTTCCGGACACATGGCGGGCGAGGCTCTAACCCCTACCAGCTACATCCAGCATCACCTGCACAACCTGACCGCGCCGGTCGGCAAGGGTGAGGGTATGTTCTGGCATATCCACGTCGATACCTTCCTCACCGCCGTCCTGATGGGCCTGGTGATCGTGGTCGCGTTCTGGCTGGGGACCCGCAAGGCCACCGCCGGCGTGCCGGGCAAGTGGCAGGCCTTCGTCGAGATCTGCCTGGAGTTCGTCGACCGCCAGGCCAAGGACACCTACCACGGCAAGAGCAAGCTGGTCACGCCGATCGCCATCACGATCTTCTTCTGGATTCTGCTGATGAATCTGCTGAAGATGATCCCGGCCGATTTCATCGCCAAGCCGCTGGAATGGGCGGGCGTGCACTACTGGAAGCCGGTCCCGACCGCTGACGTCAACGCCACCCTGGGCATGGCCATCAGCGTGTTCTTCCTGATGCTGTTCTTCGCGCTCAAGTCCAAGGGCCTGGGCGGCTTCATCAAGGAATTCCTGACGGCGCCGTTCGGCAAGTGGATGATGCCGTTCAACCTGATCCTCAACATCGTCGAGTGGCTGAGCAAGCCGATCTCGCTGGCGATGCGACTGTTCGGCAACATGTTCGGCGGCGAAATCGTGTTCCTGCTGATCTGGGTGCTGGGTGGTGCCGGTTTCTTCGGTGCCATTGCCGGTGGTGTGTTCGGCCTCGGCTGGATGCTGTTCCACCTGCTGGTGATCCCGCTGCAGGCCTTCATCTTCATGATGCTGTCGATCGTGTACCTGAGCCTGTCGGAAGACGCTCACTGAGTTTCAAGCTTCAACGCGTTTCAACCTTCATCCGTTTCATCACCCTTAGCAACTTAAGTTCCTGGAGATAACCATGTACTTCGCCGTCCTGACCAACTTCGCGCAGATTCAGAGCTCCACCGCCCTTGCCGTCGGCATCATGATCGGCCTGGCCGCGCTGGGCGCCGGTCTGGGTCTGGCCATCATGGCTGGTAAGTTCCTGGAGTCGGCCGCCCGCCAGCCGGAACTGATCCCGGTCCTGCAGGTCCGCATGTTCATCACCGCCGGCCTGATCGACGCCGCGTTCATCATCTCGGTCGCCGTTGGCCTGCTGCTGGCCTTCGCCAACCCGCTGTCGGCTGCCTTCGCTGGCGCCGTCACCAAGGCTCTGGCCGGCTGATACAGCGGTTTGAGACGACCGGGTGCTGATGCACCCGGTTTCGGATGAAGGCCGGATGTGCCGCTACGGCGGCGCGTCCACCCCGAAACCAGCGATCGAGCTAACCATGAATATCAATTTCACCCTTCTTGCGCAGGCGCTGGCCTTCGCTGGTCTGATCTGGATCATCGCGACCAAGATCTGGCCGCCGCTGATGAACGCGATCGAGGAGCGCCAGCAGAAGATTGCTGAGGGCCTCGCTGCTGCCGACCGCAGCCAGAAAGATCTGGCCCAGGCGCAGGAGAAGGTCAACGAAGCGCTGAAGGAAGCCCGCACCAAGGCCAACGAGATCATCGATCAGGCCCACGCGCGTGCCAACCAGATCGTTGATGCTGCCCGTAACGAAGCGATCACCGAAGCCACCCGTCAGAAGGAACTGGCCCAGGCTGAAATCGACGCCGCCGCCAACCGTGCCCGTGAAGATCTGCGCAAGCAGGTGTCCGCGCTGGCCGTGACCGGTGCCGAAAAGCTGCTCAAGCGCGAAATCGACGCCAACGCCCACAAGGCGCTGCTCGACGAGCTGGCCTCGGAGATCTAAGGATGAGCCAGGCCCTCACGCTTGCCCGCCCGTACGCCCGCGCCGCGTTCGCGACCGCGCGCGACGAAGGCGCGTTCGCGCCGTGGTCGGACGCCCTGGCGTTCTCCGCCCACGTCGCCGCCGACCCGCGCGTGGCGGCCCTGCTCGCCAACCCGGAGCTGGGTCGTGACGACGCCGTCGCCCTGCTGGCGCCGGTGTCGCACGGCGAGACCTACTCGCGCTTCCTGGCCGTCCTGGCCGAGTCGCACCGTCTGCCGCTGCTGCCGGAAATCGCCGGCATGTTCGACGCCCTGCGCGCCGAAGCCGAGCACGTGGTCAAGGCCACCGTCACCTCGGCCGCCGAACTGTCGGCCGCTGAGCTGGATGCGATCAAGGTCGCGCTGCGCAAGCGCTTCAACCGCGAGGTCGACGTGACCACCGCGGTCGATGCCTCGCTGATCGGCGGCGCCGTGATCGACGCCGGCGACGTGGTCATCGATGGTTCGCTGAAGGGCAAGCTGGCCCGTCTGCAGACCGCGCTCGCTAACTGAATTCATTTAACGTCCGGCCCCGCTGCCGGCACTAGGACTTGACGATGGCAACCACGCTCAACCCCTCCGAAATCAGCGAACTGATCAAGAACCGCATCGAGAAGGTCAAGCTGGCCGCGGAATCGCGCAACGAAGGCACCGTGACCAGCGTGTCCGACGGCATCGTGCGCATCTTCGGTCTGGCCGACGTGATGCAGGGCGAAATGATCGAACTGCCGAACAACACCTTCGCACTGGCCCTGAACCTGGAGCGCGACTCGGTCGGCGCCGTGGTCCTGGGTGACTACGAGCACCTGCGCGAAGGCGACGTCGCCAAGACCACCGGTCGCATCCTGGAAGTGCCGGTCGGTCCGGAACTGCTGGGCCGCGTCGTGAACGCGCTGGGCGAGCCGATCGACGGCAAGGGCCCGCTGGGCACCGACCTGACCGCTCCGGTGGAGCGCGTTGCTCCGGGCGTGATCTGGCGCAAGTCGGTCGACCAGCCGGTGCAGACCGGTTACAAGTCGGTCGACTCGATGATCCCGATCGGCCGTGGCCAGCGCGAGCTGATCATCGGTGACCGCCAGACCGGCAAGACCGCCATGGCGATCGATGCGGTGATCAACCAGAAGGGCACCGGCATCAAGTGCGTGTACGTTGCGATCGGCCAGAAGGCGTCGACCATCGCCAACATCGTGCGCAAGCTGGAAGAGAACGGCGCGCTGGCCCACACCATCGTGGTGGCCGCGACCGCTTCCGAATCGGCTGCCATGCAGTACATCAGCGCCTACTCGGGCTGCACCATGGGTGAGTACTTCATGGACCGCGGTGAAGACGCGCTGATCGTGTACGACGATCTGTCCAAGCAGGCCGTCGCCTACCGCCAGATCTCGCTGCTGCTGAAGCGTCCGCCGGGCCGTGAAGCCTACCCGGGTGACGTGTTCTACCTGCACTCCCGTCTGCTCGAGCGCGCTGCCCGCGTGTCCGAGGAGTACGTCGAGAAGTTCACCGAAGGCAAGGTCACCGGCAAGACCGGTTCGCTGACCGCGCTGCCGATCATCGAAACCCAGGCCGGCGACGTGTCCGCGTTCGTTCCGACCAACGTGATCTCGATCACCGACGGCCAGATCTTCCTGGAAACCGACCTGTTCAACGCCGGCATCCGCCCGGCCGTGAACGCCGGTATCTCGGTGTCGCGCGTCGGTGGCTCGGCCCAGACCAAGATCATCAAGAAGCTGTCGGGCGGTATCCGTATCTCGCTGGCCCAGTACCGTGAGCTGGCTGCCTTCGCGCAGTTCGCCTCGGACCTGGACGAAGCGACCCGCAAGCAGCTGGAGCGTGGCCAGCGCGTCACCGAGCTGATGAAGCAGAAGCAGTACGCGCCGATGTCGATCGCCAACCAGGCGCTGTCGATCTACGCCGTCAACGAGGGTTACCTGGACGACGTGCCGGTCAACAAGCTGCTGGCGTTCGAAGAAGGCCTGCACGCCCACTTCGCCAACACCCAGGGCGAGCTGATCAGCAAGGTCAACGCCACCGGCGGTTGGGACAACGACATCGAAGGTGCCTTCAAGAAGGGCATCGCCGAGTTCAAGACCACCGGCAGCTGGTAATCGCGGTCCTGTAGAGCGGAGCCACCGGCTCCGCTGGACCAGATGACAAACGGTTGAACAACGCGGGGCATCAGCCCCGCGCCACGGGAAACAAGAGATGGCAAGCGGACGCGAAATCAAAACCAAGATCAAGAGCGTGCAGAACACCCGCAAGGTGACGCGCGCCCTGGAAATGGTCTCGGCCTCCAAGATCCGCAAGGCGCAGGATCGGATGAAGACCTCGCGTCCGTACGCGCAGGCGATGAAGCAGGTGATCGGTCATCTGGCCCAGGCCAGCACCGACTACCAGCATCCGTTCCTGGTCGAGCGCGAGCAGGTCAAGCGGGTCGGTTTCATCGTGATCTCCTCCGATCGCGGCCTGGCCGGCGGCCTGAACAACAACCTGTTCCGCAAGATGCTGGGCGAAGCCAAAGCATGGCAGGACAAGGGTGCCGAAGTGGACCTGGTGACCATCGGCCAGAAGGCTTCGACCTTCTTCCGCCGCGTGAAGGTCAACATGGTCGGCAGCGTGACCCACATCGGCGACGTGCCGAAGCTGGAATCGCTGATCGGTGTGATCAAGGTCATGCTCGACGCCTTCACCGAAGGCAAGATCGACCGCGTGTACCTGGTGTACAACCGCTTCGTGAACACCATGGTGCAGAAGGCCAGCTTCGATCAGCTGCTGCCGCTGCCGCCGGCTGAGAAGCAGGTCGCTCACCACGACTGGGATTACCTGTACGAACCCGATGCCGCGACCGTGCTGGAGCACGTGATGACGCGTTACATCGAGTCGCTGGTGTACCAGGCACTGCTGGAAAACGTCGCCTCCGAGCATGCCGCACGCATGGTTGCGATGAAGGCGGCGAGCGACAACGCCAACAAGCTGATCGGCACCCTGCAGCTCGTCTACAACAAGGCGCGCCAGGCAGCGATCACCCAGGAAATCTCCGAAATCGTCGGCGGCGCGGCAGCAGTCTGACCGCGTTCGTTCAAAGCACACATTAGAGGATGCAGCAATGAGTCAGGGCAAGATCGTTCAGATCATCGGCGCGGTCGTCGACGTCGAATTCCCGCGTGAATCGGTGCCGAAGGTGTACGACGCACTGAAGGTGGAAAACACCGAGATCACCCTCGAAGTCCAGCAGCAGCTGGGTGACGGCGTGGTGCGTACCATCGCCCTCGGTTCCACCGACGGCCTGAAGCGCAACCTGGTTGCCGTCAACACCGGCCGTGGCATCTCGGTGCCGGTCGGTGCCGGCACCCTGGGCCGCATCATGGACGTGCTGGGCCGTCCGATCGACGAAGCCGGCCCGGTCGCTGCCAGCGACAACTGGGAAATCCACCGCGCTGCGCCGTCGTATGAAGACCAGTCCCCGGCCACCGAGCTGCTGGAAACCGGCATCAAGGTCATCGACCTGATGTGCCCGTTCGCCAAGGGCGGCAAGGTCGGCCTGTTCGGCGGCGCCGGCGTCGGCAAGACCGTCAACATGATGGAGCTGATCAACAACATCGCCAAGGCGCACAGCGGCCTGTCCGTGTTCGCCGGCGTGGGTGAGCGTACCCGTGAGGGCAACGACTTCTACCACGAAATGAAGGACTCCAACGTCCTGGACAAGGTGGCGATGGTGTACGGCCAGATGAACGAGCCGCCGGGCAACCGCCTGCGCGTCGCGCTGACCGGCCTGACCATGGCCGAGTACTTCCGCGACGAGAAGGACGAAAACGGCAAGGGCAAGGACGTCCTGCTGTTCGTCGACAACATCTACCGCTACACCCTGGCCGGTACCGAAGTGTCGGCACTGCTGGGCCGTATGCCGTCCGCGGTGGGTTACCAGCCGACCCTGGCCGAGGAAATGGGCGTCCTGCAGGAGCGCATCACCTCGACCAAGAACGGCTCGATCACCTCGATCCAGGCCGTCTACGTTCCCGCGGACGACCTGACCGACCCGTCGCCGGCGACCACCTTCGCCCACCTGGACTCGACCGTCACCCTGTCGCGTTCGATCGCCTCGCTGGGTATCTACCCGGCCGTCGATCCGCTGGACTCCACCAGCCGCCAGATGGATCCGCTGGTCATCGGCCACGAGCACTACGACACCGCCCAGCGCGTCCAGCAGACCCTGCAGAAGTACAAGGAACTGAAGGACATCATCGCGATCCTGGGCATGGACGAACTGTCCGAAGAGGACAAGCAGGCCGTGTCGCGCGCCCGTAAGATCGAGCGCTTCTTCAGCCAGCCGTTCCACGTGGCCGAAGTGTTCACCGGTTCGCCGGGCAAGTACGTGCCGCTGAAGGACACCATCCGTGGCTTCAAGGCCATCGTCGATGGCGAGTACGACCACCTGCCGGAGCAGGCGTTCTACATGGTCGGCGGCATCGAAGAGGCGGTCGAGAAGGCCAAGAAGATGGCCGAGAAGGCCTGATCCGGGACGGGCGGGAGCTATCCTGCCCGACCTGACGCCGGCGCCGGGCAACCGCCCGCGCCGGTGGACCCCCACGGTGGCATTGCGCCGCCGCGAACAGCGAAGAGATTTGCATGAGCACGATCCGTTGCGACATCGTCAGCGCCGAGCAGGAAATCTTCCGTGGCGAAGCGACCCTGGTCGTGGCCACCGGTGAGCTGGGCGAACTGGGCATCGCGCCCAAGCACGCGCCGCTGATCACCCGCCTGAAGCCGGGCAAGGTGGTGGTGACCACGCCGAACGGCGAGCAGCTGGATTTCGCCATTTCCGGCGGCATCCTGGAAGTGCAGCCGCAGGTGGTGACCGTGTTGGCCGACACCGCGATCCGCGCGCAGGACATCGACGAAGCCTCGGTCCGCAAGGCCAAGGAAGAAGCCGAGCGCATCCTGGCCAACCGCGGCGAAGCGATGGAAGTGGCCGAAGCCCAGCAGAAGCTGGCCGAGGCCGTCGTCCAGCTGCAGGCACTGGAACGCCTGCGCAAGAATCTCAAGCACTGAGGTTCGCGCTGCACCCACGAGAACGCCGGCCCTGTGCCGGCGTTCTTGTTTGTGCTGGCGGGGCAGCGCCGACCGGGTAGAGTCGACTGTTAGTCGACTACCGCGCGCAGCGCGGGATTTCGCGGCCTCGAGGAAGAGCAGTCGACTGACAGTCGACTCTACCGATGCCGATGCCGATCCGGCATCCCGGATCCCGCCCCGTCTCAGCGATACACCACGTAGCGCATCAACAGGAACGACACGCAGGCCAGCCCGCCTTCCACCAGAGGCTTGGCCAGCCACGTGTACTGCAGGCCCAGCGCCTGGTTGACCAGGCTGACCAGCAGCGTGCTCGCTGCCGTCAGCAGCAGCCACAGCCCGAAGAAGCGTGCGAATCGCTTCCATCCCAGCTTGCGGGCACCGGCCTCGGCAAAGGTGTAGCGGCCGTTGAGCCAGAAGCCCAGCAGCATGCCGGCAAAGCGGCCGGTGATATTGGCCGGCGCGACCGGCATGCCCAGCGCGCTGGCGGCCACGAACACCAGCCAATCGACCAGCAGCTGCACGAGCCCGATGACGAGATAGGTGCTTCCCTGGCGGAACAACGTCATCGCGTCGATCCGCCGCCGCGCTGGTAAGCCTGCACATCTGCCAACAGCCGGTGCGCAGCCTGCCGGGGTTCGCTCGCCACATCGAAATTCAGCCATGACATCAGCATCTGCACGCCCACTATGATCGGCAGGCCAGCCGCCATCACGGTGCCAGCGGTGGCTGGTACCCCGCTTTGCATCGACACCAGCCAGTGCCACAGGCCGAAAACGGAGCCGGCAACCAGAAGCAGGCTGCCCAGCAGCAGTTGCACACTGGCCAGTGAGAACCCACGAGTGACGTAGCTGTAGAGGATGCGGCGCGCGGTATTGCGAAGGTGGCCGAGCATGAAAGGACCGAGGATGCGTGCGGGGCGAAGGCTGCTGGTTTCATCCTTGTAGTGCGCGCGCATGGGAACGTCAACCACGACCGCGCGTGCCTGGTTGAGGTGGTATGGAAGATCCGATTCGAAGAAATAGCGCTTCGCAATGCGCTCCAGTTCCAGCTCGTGCAGCAGCTCGCTGCGTACAGCGGTGTACCCGTTGGTGGGATCGGCGATCTGCCAGTAACCGCTGGAGAGCTTGGTCAGGAACGACAACGCGGCGTTGCCGGCAAGTCGTACCCAAGGCATCCCCGGCAGGAAACCCACACGATGAAAGCGATTGCCCTTGGCGTAGTCGGCGTGGCCGGAGAGAGGCGGGCTGGCGAAGCGCAGCACCTGCGCGGGGTCCATCTGGCCATCGCCATCAAGCTTGATGACCACCTCTGCAGGCGCCTGCAGCGCATGCATGTATCCGGTCATCGTTGCGCCGCCAACGCCCTGGTCCTGCGCGTGTTCGATGACGGTGACGCGTGGATCCATGCATCAGTCGCGGATCATCGCGCCGCTGCCACGGCGATGATCCAGCCCACTTCGGCGCCGATGCCGGCAATGACCTGCATGACATGCGCCCGCACGCGGCAGCAGGGAATCACCACGGCAATGCGCGGCATCGCGGCGGAACCCTTGTCTGGCGTTGGCGTTGGCGTGGAGAGCGTGGACGTACTCATTCTGCGGGGAGCTCCATGGCGGCGGGAAGATACCACCACTGGCGATCGCCTGCCTCGCCCCGCAGTTCCGCCCCGGCCAACTGCAGTGCCGCGCGTTGCGGCGCCGTCAGGTTACGGGTGTTGAGAATGATGTGCCCGGCCTGCATGCCCCGCAGCACTGCCAGCCACCGCTGGCCGCTGGCGTCGTGTTCGGCGACCGCTGCCGCCGCCTGCAGCGAGGGCGCGTACCAGGCAACACTGCGGCCACGGCTGCCGAATTCGGCGAAGTAGGGGGCGGCAGGGTCCAGTACCAGGACATTGCGTCCATCATCGGGCGACGCGCGAACGCCCGCTGCCAGCGAGCGTTCGGGGGTGAAGCGCTGGAACAGGGGCTCGTCGCGGCCAGCGGCCTTCAACGTGTCCTTCAATGCACCGCTGCGCATCATCCAGTAGCCGGTCGATTGCAGGCTGACGTTCAGCACGCAGATCGTGACCAGCAGTACCAGCAGCGGCCGACGCGGGGCGCCGGCACCCAGCGCCGCAACGGCCACGACAGACAGCAGGACCATGCCCGGGTAGGCATAGCGCAGGTACTGCACAGGCAACAGCGGCAGCACCAGTACGGCTGTTGCCACCAGTGTCGCCGCGCGCGTGGACGGGCGCAGCAGTGCCAGCAGCCACAGGCCCGCCAGGCCGACCAGCGCCACGCCTGCCGCGCCATCCTGCGACTCGAAGTAGCGCGAGGAATGAAACGTGAGCATCCACGGCAGGTTGGCGCCGAAGCCGACGCTGTAGGTGGCATCAAGGAAGTTGACGGGTGCGTAGTACGGCGAATGGAAGATGCCGTTGAACAGCGGCAGCACCGGGTTGCCGGCGATCCAAGTGGCGTAGGCGTAACTGGACGCGCCCACCAGCAGGCCGACCAGCGCCACCAGTACGATTCGTGGCAGCGACGGCCACGGATGGCGGACCAGGGCCCATAGCAGTACCGGCAGCGCCATGAGCGCACCCATGGTCTTGATTGCCAGCAGCCCACCCGCCAGTACCGCCAGCAGCAGCCAGCTGGAAAGACGGGTATCGCGCGGGGCTGCGGCCAGTGCACACATCCACAGCAGTACTGCTGCCGTTGGCAATTCGGTCTGCATGCCGCCGGCCAGGCCCGCGGTCAGCGGCAGGCTGGCTACCATGGCAACGGCGAGCCAGCGCGACTGCCCGCCCGCCCCCAGTTGTGCAGCCAGGTGCCACGCAGCAGCGCCCAGTGCCAGCAGCCAGAATGCATTGACCGGGCCGCGTGCTTCAGCACCAGACAGCAGCTGCGGAATCGCATGGATCACATCGGTTGCCCACGGCGCCAGTGCCCAGATCTGGTGTTCTGGCGCAGGCTGGTACACCCCGAGTTCCATCAACTGCCATGGCAGCCGCAGGTGATAGGTCAGGTCGTCATACTGCAGGGTCGGCAGCCAGCAGGCCGTGCTGGCCAGACCAAGCACGAGCACGGCAAAGGCTGCGCTACGCGGTGCAGCGGCCACTGCATGCCGCCATTGCGTGGCCGCGGCCCGCAGCGCGGACCGCAGTGTGGCGCGGCGCCAGGCCACCAATGCCAGGCAGGCCAGCAGGTAGATCCATCGGTAATGGATCGGCAGCAGCAGCGTCCAGCCCAGTACCGCGGCCATCACCAGCAGGCCTGCGCATGCCTGCAGCGCCAGCGCGCGTTGCGCGAACAACGTTGTACCGATGGCGGCTGCAGCCAGCAGCATCAACAGCGCGGACAGGAAAGCCAGCACACCAGCGAATACAGGCAGTAGCAGCAACCACAGCACGCCCAGAACGCTGGCCATCGACCAGTGGCGCCAGCGCTTCAGTAGTACGCCAGCGCCGCACGCGAACAAGCCGATCTCCACAAGTTCGGCGAAGCGGCTCCAGGGGATGCTGCGCGCCAGGGGGGTAGTACACAGCCCAAGGACGAGCAGGGCTGCGCCCAGCCACGGAAGCAGATTCGGGAATCGACTGTGGATGACAGGCATGGTTCACGCAGCACAGGGGAACGCGTCGGCTATGCTAGCAGCCAGTTCACAGTTCGTTGCTGCCCGGGATATTCCATGAGCCAAGCCCTGCACGTCATCATCCTCGCCGCCGGCGCTGGAAAGCGCATGAAATCCGTGTTGCCCAAGGTGCTGCAGCCGATAGCGGGCCAGCCGATGCTGGCCCACGTGATCGCCGCAGCGCGCGAACTGCAGCCGGCCGCCATCCACGTGGTGTATGGGCACGGCGGGGAAGCCGTCCGCCAGCATTTCGCCGACCAGCCCGACCTGCTGTGGGCCGAACAGGTGCAGCAGCTGGGCACCGGCCATGCGGTGGCGCAGGCGATGCCGGAAGTGCCAGATGCGGCGCAGGTGCTGGTGTTGTACGGCGACGTGCCGCTGATCCGCGCGGACACGTTGCGCCACCTGCTGGCCCAGCCAGGCCGCTTGTCCGTGCTGGTGGCCGAGCTCGATGACCCGACCGGTTACGGCCGCGTGCTGCGCGATGCGGAGGGCAAGGTCGGCTCCATCGTCGAGCAGAAGGACGCCACTGACGACCAGCTGCGCGTGCGCACGATCAATACCGGCATCATCGCCGCCGAGTCGACCGCGCTGCGCCGCTGGCTGTCGCAGCTGTCCAACAGCAACGCCCAGGGCGAGTATTACCTCACTGACGTGTTCGCGTTCGCCGCGAACGAGTACACCCCGGCCGAGATGGCGCTGGTCGCCGATGCGCAGGAGGCCGAGGGGGCAAATGATCCCTGGCAGCTGTCGCAGCTGGAGCGCGCCTGGCAGCGCCGTGCGGTGCGTGCACTGTGCGCACAGGGCGCGCGCGTGCGCGACCCGGCACGCCTGGATATCCGTGGCACCGTCACCGTGGGCAGCGATGTGCTGATCGATGTCGACGTTGTCCTTGAAGGCAACATCGTGCTCGGTGACGGCGTCACCGTAGGCCCGTTCAACAGGCTGAAGGACGTCAACCTGGGGCCAGGCACCGAAGTGCGTGCGCACTGTGATCTGGACGGCGTGGTCACCGAAGGCGCTGCGCAGATTGGCCCGTTCGCACGGCTGCGCCCGGGCACCGTGCTGGCCGATGGCGTGCACGTCGGCAACTTCGTCGAGACCAAGAAGGTCACCCTCGGTGTGGGCAGCAAGGCCAACCACCTCACCTATCTGGGCGACGCGGTGATCGGCAGCAGGGTGAACATCGGTGCCGGCACCATCACCTGCAACTACGATGGCGTGAACAAGTCGACCACCACCATCGGCGACAACGCCTTCATCGGCTCCAACAGCTCGCTGGTGGCACCGATCACCATCGGCGAGGGCGCGACCATCGCTGCCGGGTCGGTCATCACCCGCACCGCGCCGGACGGCAAGCTGACGCTGGCACGTGCACGACAGGAAACCATCGATGGCTGGAAGCGCCCGGTCAAGAAGTCCTGAGCCACGGGTTCCGCGCACCGATGAGCTGGGTGTGCTGCCGGCGATCGAACAACGTGCCGGCGAACTGCTGAGGGGTCACGAGGCCTATCCGGTGTTTGCCAGCCACGGCCTGGACCTGCCGACGCTGCAGGAAGGCCTTGAGCGTGGGCAGCTGTGGGTGGTGGATGGCGCCGCCGGCGGTGTTGCCGGCTACCTGCTGGCCGGCGACCTGGCAGGCGAGTTCCATGTCCTGCAGATGGATGTGGATCCAGCGCACGCGCGTCGTGGCCATGGCCGTGCATTGCTGCGGCATGCCTTGGCGCAGGCCAGGGCCACCGGCTTTGCTACAGCGGTGCTGACCACCTTGAGCGATGTGCCGTGGAATGCAGCCTTCTACGCCAGCGAAGGGTTCGCGGTAGTGCCCGAGGCGCAGTGGAGCGAGGGCCTGCGCGCGGTGATGGCCGAAGAGGCCGCGCTGGGATTTCCAATGCATCTGCGGGTGGCGATGCGGCAGGTCTGGTAGAGGTGCCGACCCTGGTCGGCACATCCACGCATGGCGTGGCTCTACTGACAGACCGAGCCAAGTCGGCAACTCACCCCACCGGCAGCAGGATCGAGACGCACAACCCGCCATCGCCACGATTCTGCAGTGACACACGCCCGCCGTGCGCCTCCACGATCTCGCGGGTCAACGCCAGCCCCAGCCCGGTGCCGTTGCGCTTGGTGGAATAGAACGGCATCAGCGCGTTCTGCAGCACCTGCTCGTTCATGCCCTTGCCACGGTCCAGCACATCCAGGCGCAGCCATTGCGGCAACCGCGTCAGCTGCACCTGCACGTCATCATTGGGCGGATCGGCTTCGGCGCCGGCCTCATGCGCGTTCTTCAACAGGTTCAACAACGCCTGCCCGAACTGCGCGATGTCGATGCGGCTGCTCAGTTCCTCGTCCGGCTCGCGCTCCATGGTGAACGGAATCTGCTGGCGCAGGCTGGACAGGAAGGGGGCCCAGTGCACGGTCTGCAACTGCGGCTGCGGCAGCTTGGCAAAACGCGCATAGCCGCGAATGAAACCTTCCAGATGGCGCGCCCGGTCTTCGATGGTGGTGAAGATCTCCGGCAGCCGATCGAAGCGCTCGCGCTGCACCAGCACGCCGCCGGAGTGTGCCAGCGAAGCGATCGGTGCCAGCGAGTTGTTCAGCTCATGGCTGATCACCCGGATCACCTTCTTCCACGTCTGCACTTCCTGGCGGCGCAGCTCGGCGGTGAGCAGGCGTACCAGCAACAGGTCGTGCGGACGGCCATTGAGGTGGAAAGAACGACGTGAGAGGTGATAGACCTGTTCGTCATCCTCGTCGCTGTCTTCGCCTTCCGCATGCACCGCGAACAGGCTGTCGCCGCCACGGGCGATGGCATCGCGCAGTTCCACCGGCACCTGTTCCAGCACGTCCTCCAGGCGCTGTCCTTCCAGCTTCCAGCCGCCATGCAGCAACTTGCGCGCGGCCAAGTTGGAGAACACCACGCGGGCGATGCCATCGCCGCCGGAGGCGATCAGCAGCATCGCCACCGGCGTGTTCTGCACCATTGTGTCCAGCAGCAGCTCGCGTTGCACCAGGCCCTGCCGCTGTGCACGCAGTACATCACCCAGTTCGCGGTGTGCCTGCACCAGGTCGCCGAGCTCGTCATTGCCGGGCCAGTGCACGCCGAAGTTGTATTCGCCGTCGCGATAGCTGCTGGTGGTGCCCGCCAGGGCCCGCATCAGTGACCGCACGGGGGCGGTGGCACGGCGCAGCGTCCACCACATCAGCGACAGCAGGATCAGTGCCGACACGGTGGTCACAACCCAGCCGTGGTCCATCCAGTACGCCAGCAGCCACGGCAACGCGGCGGCCAGCGCCAGCACCGGCAGCAGGCGCAGGAACAGGCGGAAGGTGAACGAACGCCGCTTCATTCGCGTGGGATGCCGTGCCGGTCCATGCGCCGGTACAGTGCCTGGCGGCTCAGGCCGAGTTCGGCGGCGGCCTGGGCGATGACGCCGTGGTTGCGCGCCAGCACATCCTCGATGCGCGCACGGTCAGGATCATTGCCGGCACTGGCTGCCGGTCGCGGTGCAGGTGCGGCACGCGGCAGGTTCAGGTCGGCCACTTCGATGCGGTTGCCGGTCGCCAGCAGCTCGGCGCGCTGGATCACGTTGCGCAGTTCGCGCACGTTGCCGGGCCAAGGATGCCGTTGCAGGGCCGCGGTGGCGGCGCTGGACAGCGGCTTGCCGGCGGTCAGGAAGCGCTCGGCCAGCGGCACGATGTCGCCCGGGCGTTCGGCCAATGGTGGCAGTACCAGTTCCACCGTATTGAGGCGGTAGTACAGGTCTTCGCGGAAGGTGCCGTCGCGGATCATCGCCGGCAGGTCGGCATTGGTCGCACTGACCACGCGGACTTTGACCTGGCGCTCGCGATTGGAGCCAAGACGCTCGAAGCGGCCGGTTTCCAGCACACGCAGCAGCTTCATCTGCCCGCCCAGCGACAGGTTGCCGATCTCATCCAGGAACAGGGTGCCACCATCGGCGGCCTCGAACTTGCCTTCGCGTGCCTTGTTGGCGCCGGTGTACGCACCGGCCTCGGCACCGAACAGTTCGGCTTCGATCAGTTCCGACGGCAATGCGCCGCAGTTGACCGTGATGAACGGGCCCTTGGCCACCAGCGAGTTGGCCTGGATGATCTGCGCGATCTTCTCCTTGCCAGCGCCGTTGGGACCGGTGATCAGCACCGGCAGTTCGGAGCGCGCGACCTGGCAGGCGAGCGCGATGACGCGCTCGCTGGCCGGATCTGCAAAGACCGCGCCACAGAGCTTGTACTTCTCTTCCAGCGCGTTGCGCTGCCGCAGCTCACGCGCGCGCCGCCGGTCCAGCTCGCGGCGTGCCTCGGACAGCTCGAGCAGGTTGTTCACCGTGGTCAGCAGCTTGCGGTCGTCCCAGGGCTTGGCCAGGTAGTCGGCGGCACCGGCCTTGACCAGGTCCACCGCGCTGCTCAGGTGGGTCCAGGCGGTGAGCAGGATCACCGGCAGGTCCGGGTGGCGCGCGCGGATCTGTGCGAACAGCGCTTCGCCCTCCTCGCCGGAGGTGGTGTCCTCGCTGAAATTCATGTCCTGGATCACCAGATCAACCGGCTGCGACTCGAGCAGGGCCAGCCCTTCGGCCGGGCTCTGCGCCTGCAGGGTGTCGATGTCATGCAGGGAGAACAGCACGTCCAGCGCGGTGCCCACGCTGGCGTTGTCGTCGATGATCAGGATCGAAGGCATCAAGCAGTTCTGCAGAAAGGGATGGGCGGCGCCGATGGAGCCGTGTTCGTATCCATACGCCGGGAGAGCCCGGCGCCACCCATCAAGCATAGCCAAAGCCGTGGCGACGAGGGCGGGCTGGTTTCAGCGCCGCGCGGGTGGCGGCGGTGGCGGCGGTGGCGGAGCGACCAGCGCCAGCCGCCACGAGGTGGCGTCCACCGGGACGGTGAGCTCGCGTTTGTCGCGGCGCAGCAACAGGTACGCAGTCGGGGCACTGGAATGCCGCAGCGCATCGGCAAGATGCTCGATGCGCCGCACAGCCGTATCGTCCAGGCGCAGGATGCGGTCGCCGCTGCGCACGCCGAAGCGGGCTTCCGGACGCGCGGCTTCCACCCGTACCTGGCCCTCGGTCGAGCGCAGCGCCAGGCGGGCATCATCCTGGCGCCATTCCAGCGTCTGCGAGCTGCCACCGCCGGCCAGCGCCGGCAGTGGCAGCAGTGCCATCAACAGCATCCGGCAGGCACGCATCTCACGCGCCCCGCGTGGCAACTGCGGGCGGGACCGCTGCCGCGCGCCGGGCCGGCCCGAACACCGCGACCTGGCCCAGCACCCACAGCAGCAGCGCGCCCAGCGGCAGGTAGTACAGGGGCATGCGTGGCAGCTCGTACAGGTTCATCAGTGCCAGATTGATCGCGTAGGCCGCCAGCATGCCCAGCACGATGCCCAGCGAGGCCAGCAGGAAGTTCTCGGTCTGGAAGTAGCGCAGGATCTGCCCGCGGGTGGCACCGAGTGCGCGGCGAATGCCGATCTGCTTGCTGCGCTGCTGCACCCAGAAGCTGGCCAGGCCGATGATGCCCAGTGCGGTGACCACCAGCAGCGAGACGCTGACGGTGATCAGCAGGCCAACCATCGCGCGGTCGTTCTTGAAGAAGTCCTTGCGCTGGTCTTCATAGGTCAGCTTGTCGCGCATCAGCCGGTTGGGGTCGTTGCGCTCCAGTACAGCAGCCCCCGCATCAAGCACCTCCTGGCGGCGTTCCGGCGAAGTGCGCAGCACATAGGTGCCACCCTCGTCGAAGGTGCGCCGCATGGGCAGCAGCATGGAGTTCGTCCAGTTGTCATTCCAGCCGTTGGGCGTGCTGAGCGTGTCGACGATGCCGACCACGTGCAGCGGCTGCTTGCCCATGTAGTAGGTCTTGCCCAGCGCGCTGCCGTTGGGTTCCATCTTGGCGGCGGTGGCCTGGGTGAGGATGACCGGGATGGCGTTTTCCTTGGCGCCCCCCTTGCTGGCGTCTTCGAAGTTCTGGTACTCGCCGGGCAGGAAATCGCGGCCGGCGATCAAGTTGATGCCCATCGTCGCCAGCCCGTTCTCGGACAGGGTGTACATCGAAGCGTTGGTGGTCGGCCGTTCCTGGTCGATCTCCCGCGAGATGCTGCTGCTGGACGAGCCGTTGCGGAAAGGCACCTGGTTGATGATGGTGACGTTGCTGACGCCGGGAAGCGCACGCAATGACGCCAGGTCCTCACGGGTGCGGGCCATGGCATCGGTCTGCTTGCCGATGCCGCTGACGCGGAGCATCACCAGTTCGTTCTCGGCGATGCCGCTGGGCATGCTGATCTTCTCCACGCGCTGGCTGACCAGGAACAGCGCGTTGCAGACGATGGCGCAGGTCAGTGCGACTTCCAGCACGATCAGGGCAGCGGCAGTCTTGTGCCGGCGCAGCGTGCTGAGGATGGGGCGGATGTCCATGGGAGTCCTCGTTCGGTTGCTTACTGCGACTTGAGCTGGATGGCCGGAGTGACCTGCATGGCGCGCCAGGCAGGCAGGAAACCGGCGGCAAGGCTGGCGAACAGGGTCAGGCCCAGCGCGAGCAGCAGCATGTTGCCGTCCAAGTGGGCCAGCTTTGCGTACTCCACCGGTTGCTGGCGCACCGCGAACAGGCCGAGCAGGGCCAGGCCGATGCCCAGCACGCCCCCGACCACGCCGACCGCGCCGGCTTCCACCAGGCACTGCAGGAAGATCTGGCCACGGCTGGCACCGAGTGCGCGGCGCACGCCGATCTCTCCACTGCGGCGCAGGAACTTGGCCAGCAGCAGGCCCACCGTGTTGACCAGGCAGACACCCAGGAAACCCAGTGCCAGCCACAGCTGCAGGCGCACGTCGCTGGGCACCGCGCCGTTGAAGTCCAGCCATTCCATCACGGTGCGCAGGCGCACGTTCGGCGGGTGCTTGAAGCGGCCGGCCTGGCGCTGCTGGCTCGAATAGTTCTCCAGGTAGCGGCGGTAGTCGGCGGCCTTGGCCGGGTCCATCTCCACCCAGTACTGCAGCCACGCGCAGGGTGCGTTGAGCGAGTAGCTGTTGCCATCGGGATTCTCGCCGAAGCAGTTCATGTTGCCGTTGCTGCCCAGCTTCAGGTCGAACGAGGTGGAGATCGGCAGCAGCAGGTCTTCGTTCTTGCCGTAGCTGCCGGTGGTCAGGTCGTAGAAGTGCGGCTCCGGGCTCCATTCCTTCATCACGCCGACGATGCGGTAACTCTGGCCTTCCATGCGCAGGTCGCGGCCCACGCTGTTGGCGCCCTGGTACAGCTTGTCGTTGAGCGCCTTGGAGATGACCACCACGCGTGCGCGGCCTTCATCGTCCTCGCGCGTCCAGGGGCGGCCGTACTGCATCGGCACCTCGAACATCGGGAAGAAATCGGCGGAGGTCCAGCGGGTGTCGATGCTGAAGGGCTTGAGGGTGCTGTTGTCCGGTTCGATGGTGCCGCCACCGCCGCTCATCAGCGCCTGGCGCTCGCCCTTGGCTTCGCGCAGCAGGGCTTCACCGTCGAAGCGGGTCAACTGGGTTTCCGGTTCCTCGCCCGCGACATAGGCGCCGGTCGCGGCATCGAGCTGCACGTAGAACAGCCGGTCGCTCTTGCCGGGAATCGGGTCACCGGACAGCACATGGAACACGGTCAGGGTGGTCATCGAGGCACCGATGCCGAGGGCGATGGCCACCACCATCAGCGCGGTCAGGACCTTGTTGCGGCGGAAGCTGCGCACCGCCAGTCGGGCGTAGTAGGCGAACATGGCCGGCCCCTCACTCGTTGACGGCGACGATGTGGCGCGGCGGGGTGGCCAGCACCGGTTCGCGCACCAGGTCGGTGACCTGGCCATCGACGATGTGCACGTTGCGCTGCGCACGCGCGGCCAGTTCCGGATCATGGGTGACCATCACGATGGTGGTGCCGGCGGCATTGATCTCCTCCAGCAGTTCCATCACGCCGCGCGCCATCTGCGTATCCAGGTTGCCGGTCGGTTCGTCGGCCAGCAGCAGGCGAGGGCTGCCGGCCAGGGCGCGTGCGATGGCCGCGCGCTGCTGCTGGCCGCCGGACAGCTCATTCGGGTAGTGCTTCATGCGCGAACCCAGGCCGACCTGGGTCAGCGCCTTCTCGATGCGCTCGCGGCGCTCGTTGGCGCTCATCTTCCGATAGCGCAACGGTACGTCGACGTTGTCGAACAGATTCAGATCGGGAATCAGGTTGAAGCCCTGGAAGATGAAGCCGATCTTCTGGTTGCGCAGGCGGCTGCGTGCGTCGTCGCCCAGCGTGCTCACATCCTGCCCGTCCAGCAGGTAGGTACCGCTGGTGAAGGTTTCCAGCAGGCCGGCGATGTTGAGGAACGTGGTCTTGCCGGAACCGGACGGGCCGGTGACGGCGACGAACTCGCCTTCCTTGACCTGCAGTTCCAGCGAGCGCAGAGCGTGGGTCTCCACCTGTTCGGTACGGAAGACCTTGGCGACCGAACGCATTTCGAGCATGTACATGGGGTGTCCTCTCTCCAGGATTCAGGTATCAGGTGTCAGTTGACGGAGACGCGTTCGGCGTCCTTGAACAGGTCGCTGCCGGAGACCACGATGCGGTCGCCTGGCTGCACACCGGACTTGATTTCCACTTCGCCCAGGCTGCTGACGCCCAGTTCCACCGGACGGCGCACGGCGGTGCGGCCATCCATCACGTAGGCCATGCCGTTGCCCTGTTCGACGAACGGGCCGCGCTCGACCTTCAGCACGTCCTTGCGGGTATCGAGCAGCACGCGCACCGACATCCGCTGGCTCTGGCGCAGGCCTTCGGGCTGCGCGCTGGCAAAGCGCACGCGGGCGTTGACCTCGCCGTTGACCACTTCCGGCGATACTGCGCTGATCTCGCCCGGGAACGGCTGGCCGTTGCCACCGGTCAGCTGGGCCGGCATGCCGATCGCCAGGTCGCGGGCGAAGCTCTCCGGCACCTTGATCTCGACCTCGAACTTGGACAGGTCGACTACGCCCAGCACCGGCGCGTTGGCGGCCAGGTTGGTGGACTGCACGGCCTGCACCTGGCCAACCTGGCCATCGAAGGGCGCGCGCAGCGTCAGCGCATCGACCTGGCGCTGCACTTCGGCCACCACCGCTTTCTGGCGGTCGGCCAGCAGGCGCTTGTTGCGGGCATCCAGGTCGGCGCCCTGGCTCTGCAGGCGCGCATCGGTGGTGGCGTTGGCCAGGGCGATGTCGGCTTTCTTCAGCGAATCCTTGGCCTTGGCCAGGTCGATCTGCGGTACCGCGCCGCCGTCGTAGCCGCGCTGGTAGCGCTGCAGGTCACGGTCGGCGGCCTGACGCTCGATGGTGGCCTGGTCGGTTTCCTTGCGGGACTTGGCGCGGGCCAGGGTCGCGTCCAGCGCGGCGCGGCTGGCCTCGGCTTCCAGCCCGGCCAGCGTTGCCTGTTCCTGGGCCAGCTTGCTGCGCAGTTCCGGGCTGTCGATGATCGCCAGCTCCTGGCCCTTCTTGACCACGTCACCGGCGACCACCTTCAGGTCCACGGTACCGGCCGAGATGGCATACAGGATCGGGCTGTTGGCGGCGATCACGCGGCCGTCGGCGGCGATGTCGCGCACCAGGTCGCCGCGCTTCACTTCGGCGATGCGCACGCGGCTGCTGTCGAAGGAGCGGCTGGCATTGGACCAGGCATGTACCGCCCAGCCGGTGCCCGCCAGCAGCGCGATGGCACCCAGCGCCGGCCAGCGATAGCGGTGCCAGGCCACGCGGGAGGTGCCGGCCGGGGCGGTGGAAACGATCTGGTCCTGTGCGGAGGTGTCGCGGATCATCGGATGCGTGCCTGACGGTGGTAACCAGTACCAAGCAGGTTGCGTGCCAACCTT
Source organism: Stenotrophomonas sp. YJH_SMC_37 (assembly GCF_059370035.1). Classification (NCBI taxonomy): domain Bacteria; kingdom Pseudomonadati; phylum Pseudomonadota; class Gammaproteobacteria; order Lysobacterales; family Lysobacteraceae; genus Stenotrophomonas; species Stenotrophomonas sp. YJH_SMC_37. The sequence goes on along the minus strand of NZ_JCAFTG010000008.1, from coordinate 53,325 downwards.
ATTTCCTTTTGGTTCAATAGGTTGGATGAGGAGGCGAAGTGTCCGGGTGTCCGCGGACACCTTTCCGGACACTTTCATTAAGCGGACAGGAGGGCGACGCCGGACGCGCGGGCTAGAATGCGCCGATCGTCTTCAAGGAAACGCGTGACATGTGTGGAATCGTGGGTGCGATCGCTGATCGCGACGTGGTGCCGGTACTGATCGAGGGGCTGAAGCGTCTTGAATACCGTGGTTACGATTCCTCGGGTATTGCGGTAGTCGACCAGGATGAGCGCCGCGATGTACGCCGCGTGCGTCGTACCGGTCGTGTGTTGGAAATGGCCACCGCGGCCGAGGCAGAGGGCTTCAATGCGGTGCTGGGCATCGGCCACACCCGCTGGGCCACCCACGGTGGTGTCACCGAGGCCAACGCGCATCCGCATATCAGCCATGGCGTGGCGCTGGTGCACAACGGCATCATCGAGAACCATGAGGAGCAGCGCGAGAAGCTGCGTGCGCTGGGCTACACCTTCGAGTCGCAGACCGATACCGAAGTCATCGCCCACCTCATCCACCACCACCTGAAGGACGGCGATGACCTGCTGGTGGCGCTGCAGCACACGGTGAAAGAGCTGACCGGTGCCTATGCGCTGGCCGTGGTCAGCCGCGCCGAGCCGGAGCGCTTCGTCTGCGCGCGCATGGGCTGCCCGCTGCTGATCGGCCTGGGCGAGGGCGAGAATTTCGTCGCCTCCGACGTCTCGGCGGTGATCTCGGCCACCCGCAAGGTGATCTTCCTGGAAGAGGGCGACACCGCCGAGATCCGTCGCGATGGCGTGCGCATCTTTGACGAGCATGACCAGCCGGTCGAGCGCGACGTGCATCTGTCCGATGTGTCGCTGGCCTCGCTGGAGCTGGGTCCGTACCGCCATTTCATGCAGAAGGAAATCCACGAACAGCCGCGTGCGCTGGGCGACACCATCGAAGCGGCGATCGACGCCGGTGGCTTCCCGGCCGAGCTGTTCGGCAAGAACGCCGAGGCGGTGCTGTCGGGCATCGAGGGCGTGCAGATCATTGCCTGCGGCACCAGCTACTACGCAGGCCTGACCGCGCGCTACTGGATCGAGGCCATCGCCGGCCTGCCGTGCAGCGTGGAGATTGCCAGCGAGTACCGCTACCGCGCCGCTTATGCGAACCCGAAGCATCTGGTCGTGACCATTTCCCAGTCCGGCGAAACGCTGGATACGATGGAGGCACTGAAGTACGCCAAGGCGCTTGGCCACAAGCACACGCTGTCGATCTGCAACGTGCCGGAAAGCGCGATTCCGCGCGCCAGCGAGCTGGTCTGCTACACCCGTGCCGGCGCCGAGATCGGCGTGGCTTCGACCAAGGCCTTCACCACCCAGCTGGCCGCGCTGTTCCAGTTGACCGTGGTGCTGGGCAAGCTGCATGGCCGCATCGACGCGGCGCAGGAAGCGGATTACCTGGAGCAGCTGCGCTTCCTGCCGGGCAGCGTGCAGCACGCGCTGAACCTGGAACCGCAGATCGCGGCGTGGGCCGAACGCTTTGCGCGCAAGTCCAATGCGCTGTTCCTGGGCCGTGGCCTGCATTACCCGATCGCGCTGGAGGGCGCGCTCAAGCTCAAGGAGATTTCCTACATCCACGCCGAGGCCTACCCGGCAGGTGAGCTGAAGCATGGTCCGCTGGCGCTGGTGGACGAGGATATGCCGGTGGTGGTGATCGCCCCCAACGACAGCCTGCTGGAAAAGGTGAAGTCGAACATGCAGGAAGTGCGCGCGCGTGGCGGCGAGCTGTTCGTGTTCGCCGACCAGGACAGCAACTTCAACGCGTCCGAAGGCGTGCACGTGATTCGCACCCCGCGCCACGCCGGCGTGCTCAGCCCGATCGTGCACACCATCCCGGTGCAGCTGCTGGCCTACCACACCGCGCTGGCACGCGGCACCGACGTGGACAAGCCGCGCAACCTGGCCAAGAGCGTGACGGTGGAGTAAGGCAGTCCCGGAGCTGTGGGATGCTGCATGCGAAAGGGGCCTGCGAGGCCCCTTTCGTTTGTGCCGGACGCAGTGCGAAGTGGGACAGCCGCCGGGCATTCTGTCCGTCGTCGGCAGCAGGTAATCATTCTTTAATGCGCGAAGCCGCCTGTATTCAGCGGCGGTTTCAGCCGCGGTGCCATTCTCTGGATCGTCAGTTGGTTCCCACGACGAACTGTCCTATCGATGCCGGTAGTGACCGAGGGTCGCAGTCGTAGAATCGATCTGGCCGAGGTTCGGGTTGAGCGATTGAACCCACCTCGTTCGCGTTGCAGCACGTCGTCTGCCGATGCCTCCCATGCGGCAGACGGGTGCGCCAGACGTGCGCTGAAAGGTCTGTTCCCGGGGAGGGGGCGTATCGGAAGAGCACACTTTTTTGACTTCAGTGACCTGCACCAGGAAACAAGAATGAACGTCCGCGAACTCCTGCAATCCAAGAAAGAAGCTGTCATCACCATCGATGCCGAAGACACCATCGGTGCCGCCGCCCACAAGATGAGCGCGAACAGGATCGCTGCGCTGGTGGTGATGAAGGACGATGCCCCGGTCGGCATCATCTCCGAGAAGGACATCGTGCGCACCCTGGCCGACGATGGCCCGCAGGCCGGCCGCCGGGTGATTTCCAGCCTGCCGTCCACGGGCCTGGAGGGCATTGCGCCGGACGCCACGCTGAAGCAGGCCATGTCGCTGATGACGTACTCGCGTCGCCGTCACCTGATGGTGACCGACGGCAACCAGCTGGTCGGCATCCTCAGCCTGGGCGATATCGTGAAGAACCTGCTGGGCGAGCTGGAACTGGAAAAGGCCGTGCTGCAGGACATCTACATGGCCGCCCACTGAGGGCTGCAGCGCTGGAAACAGAGAAGCCGGGCGTTGCCCGGCTTCTTCGTTCACGGCGTCGGTGAAGTCAGAACGTCACCTTCACCGAGTCGGCACTGTAGTTCGCCGGGCCGTGGTAGACCACTTCGATGTTGTTGCCATCGGGGTCGAGCACGAAGGCGCCGTAGTAGCCCGGGTGGTAGGGGCGCTCGCCCGGTGCGCCGTTGTCTGTGCCACCGGCGGCGATGGCAGCGGTGTGGAAGGCATCGACCGTGGCGCTGTCGCGGGCCTGGAAGGCTAGATGATGGCGGCCGGTCAGCTGGCCGGCGGCGGCACGGCTGCTGGCGCTGGAAATGAACAGCTCGTCGGCCCAGAAGAAGTCCGGCCCTTCGCCGCCGAGTGGGATGCCGATCGTATCGAACACTGCCTGGTAGAAGCGGCGGCTGGCGGCCAGGTCGCGCACCACCAGCTGGATGTGGTCGATCAGGCGGCCACGGTGCAGTTCCATCGTTTCCATACGAACCTCTTCAAAAAGGGGACGGAGTCGGTAGCGCCGGGCCGTGCCCGGCGAGCGCGCAGCGCGGCCTGCTCAAGGCCGCCGGGCATGGCCCGGCGCTACCGGAATTGTGCCCCTTTCCGGGTCAGACGTTGGCGATGATCTCGACCCAGTAGCCGTCCGGGTCCTTGATGAAGGCCAGGTTCTTCATGCGACCGTCGGTCAGCCGCTTCTGGAAGGTTACCCCGAGGTCCTCGAAGCGCTGGCAGGCCGCCTCGATGTCCGGCACCGACACGCAGATGTGGCCGAAGCCGCGCGGGTCGCTGTTGCCGTCGTGGTAGACCGCGCCGTCCTGGGTTTCGGTGCCGTGGTTGTGGGTCAGTTCCAGCACGCCCGGCAGGCCGGCCATCCACACGCGGCGCTGGCTGTCGTCTTCCGGTACCACCACGCCGGCCGGGAGGTAGGCCAGGAAGTACAGGCTGAACTGGGCCTCCGGGAAGTCGCGCTTGTCGATCAGCTGGTAGCCGAGCACGCGGGTGTAGAAGTCCAGCGAGGCGGTGATGTCCTTCACACGCAGCATGGTGTGGTTGAACACGAAGCCGGTGGTTTCGGCCGGGGCCTGGGCGGCGACGCCGGGGACATCGCGCAGGGCGGGAATGGTCATGGGGGGAGGTCCTTCAGACAGGGCCGTTGCCGGCCGGATGGGGGCATTCTACCGGCCAGCACCTGACGGTACCGCGACGTACAATGGCCGGATCGCACCGTTCCGTCCTGACAACGATTGCCCGCCATGTCGCAGCGTGAATGGGTGGCCGCCGCCATCCGCAAGATTGAAGCCGATTTCAACCGCTCCGCCGATACCCACCTGATCCCGCTGGCGCTGCCCGGGTTCGAGGGCATCGATGTGTACCTGAAGGATGAGTCGAGCCATCCCACCGGCAGCCTCAAGCACCGGCTGGCGCGCTCGCTGTTCCTGTATGCGCTGGCCAATGGCTGGCTGCGCGAAGGGCGACCGGTGATCGAAGCGTCCAGCGGCTCGACGGCGGTGTCCGAAGCCTATTTCGCGCGCCTGCTCGGCCTGCCGTTCATTGCGGTGATCCCGGCCACCACCTCGCCTGAAAAGATCGCCGCGATCGAGTTCCAAGGCGGCCGCTGCCACCTGGTCGAACGCGCCTGCGACCTCAACTGTGATTCGGAAAAGCTGGCCCGTGAAACCGGTGGCCACTTCATGGACCAGTTCACCTACGCTGAGCGCGCGACCGACTGGCGTGCCAACAACAACATCGCCGAGTCCATCTTCAAGCAGATGGCCGAAGAGCCCAGCCCGGTTCCGGAATGGATCGTGTGCAGCCCCGGCACCGGCGGCACCGCCGCCACCCTGGGCCGCTATGTCAGCTACCGCCGCCACGACACCCGCATCCTGTGCGCGGACCCGGAAGTGTCGGTGTTCTTCGACGGCTACCGGGCCGCCGTGGCCGGTGAACAGGACTGGCGCGACCTGACCTGCAGTGGTGGTTCGCGCGTGGAAGGCATCGGCCGGCCAAGGGTGGAGCCGAGCTTCATCCCGACCAGCGTCGATGCGATGGTCAAGGTACCCGACGCGCTGAGCCTGGCTGCGATGCGCCATGTCAGCCGCCAGCTCGGCCGACGCGTCGGTGGCTCCACCGGCACCAACTTCATCGGCGTGCTGCAGGCGGCGCAGTGGATGCGCGAGGCGGGCCACCAGGGCAGCATCGTCAGCATCCTGTGCGACAGCGGCGAGCGCTATGCGCAGAGCTACTACGATCCGGCGTGGTACGCGCGCCAGGGCATTGATGTCGACGGCGCCGACGCACAGCTGGCCGCTGCGGTGGCCGGGCAGGGACTGCCCGAATTGCCGTGGTGCAGCCTGGAAGCGTTGTAGGACGGCCGACGTTGTCGCCGGGCCATGTCGGCGTCCGCGACGGTGTCTCAGTAACCCGCCGCGGTGAAGGCGTCGAGCACCGCGTCGCGCAGTGCATCGGGCAAGGCCTCGATGTCCATCGCGCGGTCATCCAGGTGCAGGGTGGGATCCAGGATGCTGGCGCGGCCCTGGGCCAATGCCTGCAACCACAGCAGCACGCAGATCACGAACTCGCGCTCATGGCCCAGCTGCAGCTGGCTGGCGCCGCGCTCGACCACTTCGAACGGGTACCACTCCTGGCTTTCATTGAACGTGCCGCCCTGCTGCAGCACCGCCTGCAACTGCTGCAGGTGGCGCGGGGCGTCGTCGCCGGCATCGCACAGCGCGGCGATCCAGGCCAGTTCGGCCGCGCTGGCAGACAGTGCCAGCGACCGCGCCGGTGAGGCGGATGCAACTGCAGCCAGACCTTCCATGTGGGGCCTCGTTCGGTACGTGCCGCTGCGGACTCCCCCGCATCCAGAGCTTCGGGGGGCGCGCGTAAGGCCGATGTGAATGCCGTGCCCCCTTGTCAGCCGCGCCCGGCAGCGCCATATCTGGAGGGCTGCCCGGGTGCCGGGCCCGTATCCTGGAGATCTGCCGTGACCGTTGCCAACCCCCTGCTCGATTTTTCCGGCCTGCCGCGCTTCGAGGCGATCCGCCCCGAGCACGTGGCGCCGGCGCTGGATGTGCTGCTGGCCGAGGCCGAAGCCGCCGTCAGCGCAGCCGAGCAGGTGCAGCCGATGCGTTGGGAGACCTTCGTCGCCCCGCTGGACGATGCCACCGAGCGCCTGTGGCGCGCCTGGGGCCTGGTCGGCCACCTGCAGGGCGTGGTCAACACCCCGGAGCTGCGCGAGGCCTACAACAGCAATCTGCCGCGGGTGACCCGCTTCGCCAGTGCGCTGGGGCAGAACCTGGCGCTTTACCGCCAGTACCAGGCGCTGGCCGCCAGCCCGGAGGCGGCGCATTTCGATGAAGCCCAGCGCAAGGTGCTGGACAACACCCTGCGCGACTTCCGCCTGGGCGGCGCCGAGCTGGCGCCCGAGGCGCAGCAGCGTTTTGCTGCGATCAAGGAAGAACTGTCGGCGCTGTCGGCGAAGTTCTCGCAGAACGTGCTCGACGCTACCGATGCCTGGTCGCTGATCATCGAAGACGAAGCGCGGCTGAAGGGCCTGCCGGAAGACGTGAAGGCCACCGCGCATGCCGCAGCACAGAAGGACGGCAAGGCCGGCTGGAAACTGACCCTGCAGATGCCGTGCTACCTGCCGGTGCAGACCTGGGGCGAGGACCGCGACCTGCGCGAGATCCTGTACCGCGCCAGCGCCCAGCGTGCGTCCGAATTCGGCGATGACGCACTGGACAACAGCGGCAACATCGACCGCATCCTTGCCCTGCGCGCCGAACTGGCTGCGCTGCTCGGCTTCGATTCGTACGGCCATTACTCGGTGGCGACCAAGATGGCGCAGGACCCGGCCGAAGTGCTCGGTTTCCTGCGTGACCTGGCCTCGCGCGCCAAGCCGTTCGCCGCCAGGGACCGCGCCGAACTGGAGCAGTTCGCGCGCGAACAGCTCGGCATCGACAGCCTGCAGGCCTGGGACCTGCCCTTCGCCGCCGACCGCCTGAAGCAGGCGCGTTACAGCTATTCCGAGCAGGAGGTGAAGCAGTATTTCACCGAGCCGAAGGTGCTGGGCGGCCTGTTCTCGGTGATCGAGCAGCTGTACGGCCTGCGCGTGCAGGAGGACAGCGCGCCGGTGTGGCACGAGGATGTGCGCTTCTTCCGCCTGGTCGATGCGCAGGGCGCGCTGGTCGGCCAGTTCTACCTGGACCTGTACGCACGCGAGGGCAAGCGCGGCGGGGCGTGGATGGATGATTGCCGCAACCGTCGCGTGCGCGCCGACGGCAGCGTGCAGACGCCGCTGGTCTACCTGGTGTGCAACTTCGGCCGGGGTGCCAACGGCAAGCCGGCCACCTTCAGCCACAACGAAGTGACCACGCTGTTCCATGAGATGGGCCACGGACTGCACCAGCTGCTGACCCGCATCGGCGAACTGGGCGTGGCCGGCATCAACGGCGTGGAATGGGATGCGGTTGAGCTGCCCAGCCAGTTCATGGAGAACTTCTGCTGGGAATGGGAGCACCTTCAGGCGATGACCGCGCATGTGGACAGTGGCGAGCCGCTGCCACGCGCGCTGTACGAGCGCATGCTGGCTGCACGCAACTTCCATAGCGGCATGGCCACCGTCCGCCAGCTGGAGTTCGGCCTGTTCGACATGCTGCTGCACAGCCAGTTCGAGCCAGCGCAGGACAGCGTGCTGGCGCTGCTCGACCGCGTGCGCGCGGAAGTGGCGGTGAACCACCCGCCGGCCTGGAACCGCTTCCCGCACCAGTTCAGCCACATCTTTGCGGGCGGTTACGCCGCGGGCTACTACAGCTACAAGTGGGCCGAGGTGCTCAGCGCCGACGCCTATGCCGCGTTCGAGGAAGCGCCACAGGCACTGGCGGAAACCGGTGCACGCTTCCGTGATGAGATCCTGTCGCGCGGTGGCAGCCGCCCGGCGGCGGAGAACTTCAGGGCTTTCCGCGGCCGTGCACCGCAGATCGACGCGCTGCTGCGTCACTCGGGCATGGCGTAAGGCGTCGGGTAGGTGCCAACCTTGGTTGGCACTTCACCGCCCTCCACGCATGGCGTGGATCTACCGGAACGCCGGCCAACGGCCGGCACTACCGGTGGTGGGTCATTCGGCGTAGATCATCTTCCGGGTCATGCCGCCGTCGACGATGAAATCCTGGCCGGTGCTGAAGCCGGACAGCGACGACAGCAGGTATACCGCGAGCGCGCCGATGTCCTCGGGGTGGCCGACCCGGCCGACCGGATGCTGTGCGTGGTCGATGGCCGAGTACTCCGGCGCGTGTCGCCGTGAGGGTGCCTGCCACTCGCTGGTGCCGATCCAGCCCGGGCTGATGCTGTTCACCCGCACCGCCGGTCCGGCGCTGATCGCCAGCGCATGGGTGAAGGCCACCAGGCCACCCTTGGCCGCCGCATAGGCCTCGCTGTGCGCTTCGGATTGCCAGGCGCGGGTCGAGGCGATGTTGATGATGGCGCCGGCGGCGCTGGCTGTCAGCGCCGGCAACGCGTGCTTGCTGCACAGGAAAGCGCCGTGCAGCGACGACAGGCGGCGCTGCCATTCATCCCAGTCCATGTCCTGCAGCCGCGAGCCGTGCGCACCGGCGATGCCCGCGTTGTTGACCAGCCCGTCGATGCGACCAAAACGCTGCAGGGCCGTGGCAATGAAGTCGCGCACACTGGCTTCGTCGGTAATGTCCAGGTGCTGGAATGCGGCGTCCTCACCGCGTTGCCACTCGCGCAGGCAGGCCTGGCCGGCTTCCACGTCCAGGTCGCCGATCAACACGCGGCCACCTGCACCGAGCACGCACTGGGCGATGCCACGGCCGATGCCGTTGGCGCCGCCGGTGACCAGCACCACCTTGCCCGACAGTGGCGCGGCCGGCCAAGCGGCAATCGGCGGCACCGTGCTCACGACAGGTCTTCGCCACGCAGGCGGCGATGCCAGCCGTCCACGCCGATACGGTCCAAGGTCTGGATGTTGCGCTCGACGATCACGTCCGGATCAGGGAACGCGTCCACCGCGCGCGCCACGCTGTCTTCGCGCAGCAGGTGCAGGGTGGGGAATGGCGCACGGTTGGTGTAGTTGCTGGCATCGCCCGGCGCCACGCCTTCGAACTGGTAGTCCGGATGGAAGCTGGCCACCTGCAGGATGCCCTGCAGGTCCAGTGCCTCGATCGCCGCATCGGCGTTGTCGAGGAAGTCGTTGTAGTCGAGGAAATCGGTCAGCACCTGCGGATGCACGATCAGCGTGGTATCGATCTGCTCGGCCGGCGTATCGCGCAGCAGGACCAGTTCCTCGGCCAGCTGCTCAACCAGGGCTTCCGTCGTGGTCGCATCGCTGAGCACGATGCGAACCTGGTCCTTCACATACACCGCCTTGGCGAACGGGCACAGGTTCAGGCCGATGACGATGCGCTCCAGCCACAGGCGGGTGGCGGCGATCGGGTCATCGGTGGGCAGGTGGGTGTCGGTCATGGCGGGCACGTCGGCTGGCGGGGCGGACATTGTAGGCAGTGTGCCGCTGCCGCGCTGTTCACTGTGCAGGAACTGGACAGTCGCCATGCTGGAAATTCCCGCCGATTCAAGCCCTTGCGGGCGACCGCTGGATGGCCGATTGCCTGTCGCGGACGGCGGGCGTGGAATGGACGCACGACACAGGAGGACACCCATGACTGCATCTTCCCCGTGGCTGCCGGATGCCCTTTGGGCCGGCGCCTTCTTCGATGGTCATTGGCAGGCGGCCGAGCAACGGCAGCCGGTGATCGAGCCGGCCACCGGCAACACCCTCGGCGAAATCGGCCTGGCCGACCCGGCGCAGGTAGCGCGTTCGGCGGCGGCCGCTGCACAGGCGCAACAGGCGTGGGCGTCAGCGCCTTACGAGCAGCGCGCGGAGGTGCTGCGCAACGCGGCACGCCTGGCCGAGGAACACATCGACACCCTGGTGGAGTGGCTGGTGCGCGAAAGCGGCTCGACACGGCTCAAGGCCGGCTTCGAAGCGAAGGTGACGATCAAGGCGCTGCACGAAGCTGCGGCGCTACCGTCGCGCAGCACCGGCGAGATCCTGCCCTCCGAGCCGGGTTGGCTGAACCTGGCGCGACGCCGGCCGCTGGGCGTGGTCGGCGTCATCTCGCCCTTCAACTTCCCGCTGTACCTGGCCATGCGCGCGGTGGCGCCGGCCATCGCGCTGGGCAATGCAGTGGTGCTCAAGCCGGACCCGCGCACGGCGGTGTGCGGCGGCGCGGTGATCGCACGCCTGTTCGAACAGGCCGGTCTGCCGGCCGGCGTGCTGCACATGCTGCCCGGCGATGGCGCGGCCGGTGCAGCGCTGACCAGCGATCCGCACGTGGCGATGATCCAGTTCACCGGTTCAACCGCCGCTGGACGCAAGGTCGGCGAAGCGGCGGGCAAGCACCTGAAGAAGGTCTCGCTGGAGCTGGGCGGCAAGAACTCGCTGATCATTCTCGACGATGCCGACCTCGACCTGGCGGTGGCCAACACCGCGTGGGGCGTCTACCTGCACCAGGGCCAGATCTGCATGGCGACCGGCCGCGTGCTGGTGCAGCGGAAGATCCATGACGCATTCCTGCAGAAGCTGGTGGCCAAGGCCAATTCGCTGAAGGTGGGGGATCCGGCACGCGAAGAGGTGGCCATCGGCCCGCTGATCAATGCCGGCCAGCGTGACCACGCCGCGCGCGTGGTCGAGCAGGCGCTGCAGGCCGGTGCTTCGCTGGAGGCAGGCGGTACGCACCGCGATCTGTTCTTCGCGCCGACCGTGCTTGGCAACGTCTCTGCCGACAATCCAGCCTTCAACGAAGAGATCTTCGCGCCAGTGGCGGTGGTCGTGCCGTTCGACGATGACGACGATGCCGTGCGCCTGGCCAACGACAGCGAGTACGGGCTGTCGATGGCGATCGTGTCCAGCAACGTCGGCCGCGCGCTGAAGATCGGCGAGCGCCTGCGCACCGGCCTGCTGCACATCAACGACCAGACTGTGAATGACGAGGTGATCAATCCCTTCGGCGGCGTCGGTGCGTCCGGCAACGGCACCAGCATCGGTGGCCCCGCCAACGGGGAAGAGTTCACCCAGTGGCAGTGGTTGACCGTCAAGGGCGAAGCGCCCGCTTACCCGATCTGATCGAAGGAGCCATCACGATGAACGACAAGACCACAACCCACGAGATCACCGCCGTCGTGGTCCGCGGCAAAGAACAGCCCTTCGTCATCGAGCAGGCCCGGCTGCGTGGCCCGCAGGACGACGAGGTATTGGTGAAGGTAGTGGCGACGGGCCTGTGCCACACCGACCTGATCGTGCGCGACCAGTACTACCCGGTGCCGCTGCCGGCAGTGCTCGGCCATGAGGGGGCTGGCATCGTTGAGGCGGTGGGCCCGAACGTGCGCGAACTCAAGGTGGGCGACCATGTGGTGCTGACCTATGGCGCCTGCGGTCACTGCAATCCCTGCCGGGGCGGCCACGGTGCCTACTGCAAGGACTTCTTTGCGCTGAACTTTGGTGGCGACGATGGCCACGGCCATACCGCGATCACCGATGCGCAGGGTCAGCCGCTGCACGACCATTTCTTCGCGCAGTCTTCGTTTGCCACCTTCGCCATCGCGCGCGAGATCAACGCGATCAAGGTACCCGACGATGCGCCGCTGGAACTGCTGGGCCCGCTGGGCTGCGGCATCCAGACCGGTGCCGGTGCGGTGCTCAATTCGCTGCAGGTGCGCTCGGGCAGCAGTTTCGCCAGCTACGGTGCCGGCGCGGTGGGCCTGAGTGCGGTGATGGCGGCGAAGGTGGCCGGTGCCACCACCATCATCGCCATCGACGTAGTGCCCTCGCGGCTGGAGCTCGCGCTGGAACTGGGCGCAACCCACGTGGTGAACAGCCGCGAGACCGACGTGATCGAGGCCGTACGCGCGATCACCGGCGGTGGTGCGGACTTCGCGCTGGAATCGACCGGTCGCCCCGAGGTGCTGTCGGCGGGTATCGAGGCGCTGGGCGGCTTGGGCATGATGGGCGTGGTCGGCGCACCGAAGCTCGGCACCACCGCCAGTTTCGATGTGAACAACCTGCTGCTCGGTGGTCGCAGCATCCGCGGCATCGTGGAAGGCGACAGCGTGCCGCAGGTGTTCATTCCGCAGCTGGTCACGCTGTTCCTGCAGGGCCGCTTCCCGTTCGACAAGCTGGTGAAGTTCTACCCGCTGGAACAGATCAACCAGGCGGCGGAGGACAGTACGAAGGGAATCACGCTCAAGCCGATCCTGCGCATCGCGGCCTGAGCAGAGGGTGGGGTTGCAGGGCTGCGCCCTGCACCCGCCGAAGCAATGACAAACGCCAGAGCACCAGCAGAAGCTGGATTCTTGAGGTTGGCGGAGTGGGTCCGGTTGCGGGGGCCGCTGCAAGTACGTCCATGTAAGCTCGGTCGCGCCATCCATGGCGCTCACGCCCCCGCAACCGGACCCACCCCGCCTGCGACAATTTCCCGCTGCTGTTGGTGGATGCCGACCGTTGGTCGGCACGGGGTCGGATCCGTTTTCCAAAGGGAAACGGCTCTGACCCCGTTTTTGAACCGCTGGCGGAAACATTCCGTTGTCGGAACGTAACGTGGCGTTGCCGCTGGCGGGTGTACGCTGCGTCCATGATGGCCACGACAGTCGGGCAGCAACAACTGATGGCGGCACGTGCCGCTTTCGCCGAGGGCGATGCGCGCTCATTGGGCGTGTTGCCGCTGCCGCTGCAGCAGTCATGGCTGCGTTCGCGCGCGGCCGGCCTGCTGCCCGGGCAGGAGCCGGACTATCGACCGCTGCTGGGTGATGGCCGGCATCTTTCCGATCCCGGCGACCGTCGGCTCGCGCGCTGCGTGCGGCCGGAGCTGGAACAGCTGTGGGCCGCCTTTGGCGGGCGTGGCTGGACGATGTTCTGTGCCAACCGTGAGGGCATGGTGATCGCGCAGCAGGCCCATGGCCTGGAAGATGCACCGCTGCTGCGCCCGATCCAGGTCGGGCGGAGGCTGGGCGAGGGCGAGATCGGCACCACGGCACCGGCAGTCAGCCTGGCCGACGACCTGCCTGCGCTGGTACGGGGCAATGAACACTACCTGCAGCGGTTCGCCCCGGTGTTCTGCCTCAGCGAGCCACTGCACGATCTCGATGGGCAGGTATGCGGGGTGATCGATATCACCGGCCTGGGTGAGCGCGATCCCTCGTTGCTGCAGGGCTACTTCCGGCAGGCCGCGCTGGCCAGCGAGAACCGGTTGTTCCACGCGCTTGCCGACGTGCACCTGCTGGCGCTGCAGCATGATCCGCGCTGGCTGGCGTCGCCATTGCAGGGGCTGCTGGCGGTGCAGGAGGATGGCCAGCTGCGCGCGGCCAACCGTGTTGCGCGGCGCCTGCTGGGCCTGCCGCGTCGGGGACCATTGCCGTTGTTGAACCTGGAAAGCGTGTTTGCCGGCGCCAGTGCCGCGCAGCGGCGGCGCCTGCTGCAACCCGGGGCGCCGCATCGGGTGCGGGTAGGCGAGGGCAGTGCGGTTTACCTGCAGCACCTGCAGGCGCCGCGCAAGGTCGCTGGCCGCAGCGCGCAAAGCCCTCCAGCGGCGACGATGAATGCACCGCTGCTGCGTGATCAGCAGCGTGAAGCGGCGCGCCGTGCGGCGCAGGCGGCGGACGGCAATCTGAGCCTGGCCGCTCGCCAGCTGGGCATCTCGCGCACCACGCTGTACAAGCTGCTGCGCGGTTGACGTTGCAGTCCGCCGGGCATGGCCCGGCGGGCAGATCAATCGCGGAAATTGTTGAACTGCAGCGGCAGCTCGAACTTGCCGGCCTTGAGCACGGAGATGGCGTCCTGCAGGTCATCGCGCTTCTTGCCCTGCACGCGCAGCTTGTCGCCGTTGATCTGGCTTTCGACCTTCAGCTTGGCCTCCTTCAGCGCAGCGGCGATCTTCTTGGCGACCTTCTGCTCGATGCCCTGCTTGACGGTGATCTTCTGCCGGGCCTGGGCCAGGTTGGTCTCGATGTCGCCGAATTCGAGGCTGAGCACATCGATGCCGCGCGCGGCCAGGCGTGCACGCAGGATGTCGTTCATCTGCTTGAGCTGGAACTCGGTCGGGGCGAACTGGTTGATCACATCGCCATCGCGCTCGAACTTGGCATCCACGCCCTTGAAATCGAAGCGGGTGGCCAGTTCGCGGTTGGCCTGGTCGATGGCGTTGGTCAGTTCGTGGGTGTCGACTTCGGACACGACGTCGAAGGAAGGCATGGCGATGCTCCGCAGGATTCAGTGGCAGCCATTCTATCGCGAGGGCCCTATGCCCGCCCTTTATAGCGCCGAGCCCACGCTCGGCTGCTTTGTGAAGAGCAGCCGAGCGTGGGCTCGGCTCTACAGAAAGCGACGACCGGGCGATAATGGGCCATGAACGTGCAACGCTCTCCCTCGCGCGCAGTGGCCTGGATGGTCGCTGCGGTCGCCTGCTTCTCGCTGATGGACGCCGGCATGAAGCAGTTGTCGGCCAGCTATCCCACCCTGGAAGTGACCTTCCTGCGCGGCGCGGCCTCGTTGCCGTTCGTGCTGGTCTGGGTGCTGGCCAGCGCCGGGCCGCGTTCACTGGTGCCGCGCCGCTGGGGGCTGCACCTGCTGCGTGGTGCGCTGGGCATGGCGATGATCGGCTGCTTCGTGTTCGCCCTGCGCGACCTGCCGCTGTCCACTGCCTACACCATCTATTTCGTTGCCCCGCTGCTGATCGCTGCGCTGTCGGTGCCGCTGCTGGGCGAACGGGTCGGGCCGCGGCGCTGGGTGGCCATCGGCATCGGCCTGGTCGGCGTGCTGGTCGTGCTGCGGCCGGGCGTGGACGGCTTCATTTCGGTGCCTGGGCTGATGGTGCTGGCCGCGGCCACCGCCTATGCCGTAGCCGCGATCACGGTCAGCCTGCTGACCCGCACCGATACCTCGCAGTCGATGGTGGTCTGGTTCCTGGTGATCATGGCCATCGGTGCCGGCCTGCTGGCCCTTCCCGGCTGGGTGCCACTGCAACTGGCACATGCGCCGCTGATCGGCGGCATGGGCCTGGCCGGAGCGCTGGGCCAGATCGCCCTGACCAGGGCCTTCCAGCTGGGCGAGGCCTCGATGATCGCGCCGCTGGAGTACAGCGGGCTGGTCTGGGTGATCGGCTGGGACCTGGCGTTCTGGGGCCAGCTGCCCGATGGCTATACCTGGGTGGGGGCGGCGATCATCGTTGCGTCCGGCCTGTACCTGCTGCATCGCGAGCGGGTGAACCGGCAGGAGCCGCCGAAGCCGTTGGACCACCCCTGAGCCGGGGTAGGGCCGGCCGGCGGCCGGCAACCCCTCGCGCCGGAGGGACCGCTGCAGGTGCCGGCCAGCGGCCGGCGCTACCGCGGGCAGCGGCTTAGAACCAAAAGGAATAACATTCTGGCCCATGGCGCGGGCGCGCGACCGCCTGCGCTGGTAGGCTGCACGCCCCCTTCCGTCACCCAGCCGGTGAGCCACGCCCGTGATCGAGTTCCAGCGCCTGCACAAATCCTATGCCGTTGCCGGCCGCGCAGTGAGCGCGCTGCAGCCGCTGGACCTGACCATCGAGGCCGGTGAGGTATTCGGCATCATCGGCCATTCCGGCGCCGGCAAGTCGACGCTGATCCGCATGATCAACCGCTTGGAAGAACCCAGTGGTGGGCGTCTGCTGATCGGTGGCGAGGATGTCACCGCACTGGACGCGGACGGCCTGCGCGCGCTGCGCCGGCGCATCGGCATGATCTTCCAGCACTTCAACCTGCTGTCGTCGCGCACGGTGGCCGGCAACGTCGCCTTCCCGCTGGAGCTGGCCGGCACGCCGAAGGCGGAGATCGACGCACGCGTGGTCGAGCTGCTGCAGACCGTTGGCCTGGAAGCGCATGCGCAGAAGTATCCGGCGCAGCTGTCCGGTGGCCAGAAGCAGCGCGTCGGCATTGCCCGCGCACTTGCAACGCGTCCGCAGATCCTGTTGTGCGACGAGGCCACCAGTGCGCTCGATCCGCAGACCACGGCATCGGTGCTGTCGCTGCTGTCGAAGATCAATCGCGAGCTGGGCCTGACCATCGTGCTGATCACCCACGAGATGGACGTGATCCGCCGCGTCTGCGACCGCGTCGCCGTGCTCGACGCCGGCCAGATGGTCGAGACCGGGCCGGTCACCCGGGTATTCCTGCATCCGCAGCATCCGACCACGCGCCGTTTCGTCAGCGAATCGGAGCACATGGACGAAGGTGCGCTGCATCGCGATTTCGATGCCGTCGGTGGCCGCATCGTGCGGCTGACGTTCCTCGGTGGCGACACCTACGAACCCCTGCTCGGCAGCGTCGCGCGGCAGACCGGGGTCGACTACAACATCCTGTCCGGCCGTATCGACCGGATCAAGGACACCCCGTATGGCCAGCTGGTCGTCGCCCTGGTGGGCGGTGACCAGTCCGCCGCGCAGGCCGCATTCGTGGCCGCCGGCGTGCACGTTGAGGAACTGCGTCGATGATCATCGCTACTGCCGGCGGCTTCTTCCGCCACCTGGATGCGGACAAGTGGATGGATATCGGCAAGGCCACCCTCGAGACGCTGCTGATGATGGCCGGCTCGCTGCCGCTTACCCTGGCCATCGGCCTGCCGATGGGCGTGCTGCTGTACGTGTTCGGCGCGCCGCAGATGAAACGCCGGCCACTGGTCTATGGCGCGCTGGCGATCGTGGTGAACCTGCTGCGTTCGGTACCCTTCATCATCCTGATGGTGGTGTTGATCCCGGTGTCGCTGTGGTTGATGGGCCAGTCGATCGGCGTGCTCGGCACGTTGCCGGCGCTGGTCATCGGTGCGGCGCCGTTCTACGCGCGCCTGGTGGAAACCGCGCTGCGCGAAGTGGACCGCGGCGTGGTCGAGGCCGCGCAGTCGATGGGTGCCACCACCTGGCAACTGGTCACCCGGGTGCTGCTTCCCGAGGCGCGGCCGGGCCTGATTGCCGCCGCCACGGTCACTACCGTTGCTCTGGTTGGCTTCACTGCCATGGGCGGCGCGATCGGTTCCGGCGGCCTGGGCGACCTGGCACTGCGCGAAGGCTACCAGCGCAACCGCACCGACGTGGCCCTGGTTACCGTGGTGGTGCTGCTGATCCTGGTGCAGCTGCTGCAGATGCTCGGCGACCGCCTGGTCGCGCACTACACCCGCAAGTAGCCCGCCTCAGATAGTGCCGGCCGCTGGCCGGCAACGATGCGCTGCTCCCAGGTGTGCCGGAGCTGCCGGCCAGCGGCCGGCACTACATCTGCGCCCGGCGCTCTCTCAACGCACGTTGGGTACTTCGTAACCCAGCTTGCCGACCTGCTCCGGGCGCTGTGGCACACGCTTGAGCTTGTCGGTGTTCACCCCGTATTCGTCACGCAGGCGCTCGGCCAGTTCCTTGTAGAGGCCCTTGTCCATGTCCGGTGTGCGCGAGAAGATCCAGGCCATCTCGCGGCCCGGGTAGCCGATCAGTGCCCAGGAATAATCCGGTGCTACTTCCAGCACCCGTGAATGGGTGGGCACCACGCGATAGAACCAGGTGCGCCAGCCGTGATTGCCGCTGTCCGGGTCGACACTGGCGCGTGCGCGGATCTCCTGCAGGGGTTCGCCGAAGCCATCACGATAGCGGTAGGTGATGCCGACCTTGTGCGCGTCGCGCAGTTCGTACTCGTTGACGCTGGCCACATGGCCGCGCTCGACGAAGTTCGGCACGCGGCCAATCACGTACCAGGTACCCATGAAGCGCTTCAGGTCGATCGGCGCATCCGGGTCGGCGACGCGTGGGGCGCTGGCACGGGGCGATGGCGGCTCGCTGGCGGCCACGGCGGGGCCCGCCAGGGACAGGGCCAAGAGCATGGCGCAGAGCGGGCGGATCGAAGTCATGCGGGAGCGGGCTCAGGAGGGCTTTGCGTGAGCATGGTCGACTGAGCGTGCGCGATCCGTCAATGGTGTCGCAGCCTTTGAGAAGGGCATTAACCAAGCTGTGTTGCACTGTCTACCGGAGAAGCCCCATGAACGCACGTTCCGTCCGTCGCCCTGCAGCTGAACGCGTCAGCCTTGAACGTGCCGACCCGCGCCTGCTGCGCAGCGTGCGGCAGTTGGCCCTGGCCGGTGTGGCACTGGTCCTGGTCTGGCCGGCCGCGCGTGGTAGCAGCGCGTGGCTGGGCTGGTTGCCGATGTGGCTGGTGGGCATGCCGCTGGTGGCCTGGTGGGCGCTGCTGCGCTTCCCGTTGCCGCGCCTGTCGTGGCTGCGGCGGGCGCGTCACACCGGTGGACAGGCAGACCGACGCGGTGGCGGTGCGGCCCGCCGCCGTCGCGGCGCCACCGCCGCGGCCTGACCTTCGACACGGGGGCGACAGCGGTGATCCATGCTAGCGTTCCAAGGCTTATGACTGCCTGGAGCTGCAATGTCACGATTCGCTTCCGCCTGCCTGTTGGCTGGCATGATGACCGCTGCCTCGGTGGGGACCGCCGTGGCCGCTGAAGACACCGACCGTTACGCCTGGCTCGAAGACGTAACCGGCGACAAGCCGCTGGCCTGGGTCAAGGAACAGAACGCCAAGTCCGAGGCGCGCCTTGCGCAGACCCCGGCATTCAAGCAGATGGAAGCCAGCATCCGCGAGGTGCTCGACTCCGATGCCAAGATTCCCGCCGTGCAGAAGATCGGCGACTACTACTACAACTTCTGGAAGGACCAGCAGCACGAGCGTGGCCTGTGGCGACGCACCACCCTGGCCGAATACCGCAAGGCCTCGCCGCAGTGGGAAACCGTGCTCGACCTGGATGCACTGAACAAGGCCGAGGGTGAGAACTGGGTCTGGCACGGCGCCGATTGCCTGCGCCCGGACTACAGCCGTTGCCTGATCGCGTTGTCGCGCGGCGGCGCCGATGCCGACGTCACCCGCGAATTCGACCTGGCCAACAAGACCTGGATCAAGGATGGCTTCTTCCGTCCGGAGTCGAAGGGCGGCCTCAACTGGATCGACCGCGATACCGTGTTCGTCTACACCGACTTCGGTGCCGGCTCGATGACCACCTCCGGCTACCCGCGCGTGGCCAAGCTGTGGAAGCGTGGCACTCCGATGGCCTCGGCCACGACGGTGTACGAAGGCAAGCCGGAAGACATGTACATCGCGGCGACGCACGATGACACTCCGGGCTTCGAACGCAACCTGGTCAGCCGCACGCTCGCCTTCTACAACAACGAGATCTACCTGCGCGGTGACGATGGCACGCTGACCAAGATCGACGCGCCGAATTCGGCCGAGAAGGGCCTGCACAAGCAATGGCTGACCCTGGAGCTGCGTGATCCGTGGACTGTCGGGGGCAAGACCTATGCGTCCGGTTCGTTGCTGGCCACCAAGCTGGATGACTTCCTGGCCGGCAAGCGCGAGTTCGACGTGCTGTTCACCCCGACCGCGACCACCTCGCTGGCCAGCGCCACCTGGACCAGGAACCATCTGGTGCTGAACGTGCTGGACGACGTCAAGAACCGCCTGTCGGTGCTGACGCCGGGCGCCAATGGCTGGCAGACCAGCCGCTTCGTTGGTGCACCGGCTTTCGGCACGCTGGGGGTGGCTGCGGTCGACAGCAATGACAGCGACGCGGTGTGGCTGACGGCCACCGACTATCTGACCCCGACCACGCTGGCGCTGGCCGAGATCGGCCAGGCCCCGGAAACGCTGAAGACCATGCCGGCCTTCTTCGATGCCAAGGGCAAGGTGATCGAGCAGCACTTCGCCACCAGCAAGGATGGCACCCGCGTGCCGTACTTCGTTGTGCACGATCGGGCGATGAAGCTGGACGGTTCCAATCCGACCCTGCTGTACGGCTACGGTGGCTTCGAGATCTCGCTGACCCCGAGCTATTCCGGTGGCATGGGCCGCGCCTGGCTGGAAAAGGGCGGCGTGTACGTGGTCGCCAACATCCGTGGTGGTGGCGAGTATGGGCCGCGCTGGCACCAGGCGGCACTGAAGCAGAACCGCCACAAGGCCTATGAAGACATGGCCGCGGTGGCGCGCGATCTGGTCAAGCGCAAGATCACCAGCGCCAGGCACCTGGGCGTGCAGGGCGGCAGCAATGGTGGCCTGCTGACCGGCAACATGCTGACCCAGTACCCGGAGCTGTTCGGTGCGGTGGTGGTGCAGGTGCCGCTGCTGGACATGAAGCGCTACAACCACCTGCTGGCAGGCGCATCGTGGATGGCCGAGTACGGCAACCCGGATACCAGCGACTGGGAGTTCATCAAGACCTTCTCGCCGTACCACCTGTTCGATGCGAAGAAGAAGTACCCGCCGGTGCTGTTCACCACGTCCACCCGCGATGACCGCGTGCATCCGGGCCATGCCCGCAAGATGGCGGCGAAGATGATCGACGCCGGCAAGGACGTGACCTACTACGAGAACATCGAAGGTGGCCACGGCGGCGCCGCCAACAACGCGCAGGCCGCACACATGTCGGCGCTGGCCTACAGCTTCCTGTGGGAGCGCCTCGGCGGTAAGTGACGGAATGAAAAACGCCGCCTTCGGGCGGCGTTTTTCGTTGGGTCCGCGTATCCACGTGGCGTGGAGCCAGTAGATCCACGTCATGCGTGGATGCTGTTCGCGCAGGGCGATCAGGTGCCCCAGCTCTTCAACCCACGCGCGATCCGCTCCACCGCCTCCTGCAATCGCGGCACTTCCTGGGTATAGGCCAGGCGCACGTGCTGGTTGGCACGATGGAAGCCGAAATCCAGCCCGGGCGTGAATGCCACATGCTCGGTTTCCAGGAAGTGGGCGCAGAACGCCTGCGCATCGTCGGTGAACGCGCTGACGTCTGCGTACAGGTAGAACGCGCCCTGCGGCTCGACCTCGATACGGAAGCCCAGCTCACGCAGTGCGGGCAGCAGGAAGTCGCGACGCTGGCGGAACGCGTCGCGGCGCTGTTCGAAGATCGCCATCGATTCCTCGCTGAAACAGGCGAGGGCGGCATGCTGGGCGATGCTCGAGGCGCTGATGTACAGGTTCTGCGCCAGCTTCTCCAGGTCCGGTACCGCGGCCGGCGGTGCCACCAGCCAGCCCAGCCGCCAGCCGGTCATGCCGAAATACTTGGAGAAGCTGTTCAGCACGAACGCGCTGTCATCCACCTGCAGCACGCTGGGCGCATCCAGGCCATAGGTGAGGCCGTGGTAGATCTCGTCCACCACCAGGTGGCCGCCCCGCGCGTGCAGGGCCTGCGACAGTGCGGCCAGATCGTCGGCGGAAAGCACGGTGCCGGTCGGGTTGGCCGGTGAGGCGACCAGCGCGCCGACGCTGTCGGCATCCCAGTGCTGTTCCACCAGTGACGGGGTCAGCTGGTAGGCGGTCTCCGGCCCGACCGGTACCAGTTGCGCACCGCCTTCCACCAGGCGCAGGAAGTGGCGGTTGCACGGATAGCCGGGGTCCGCCAGCAGCCAGTGGCGGCCGGGATCGACCAGCAGGCTGCTGGCCAGCAGCAGCGCACCGGACCCACCCGGTGTGACCAGGATGCGTTCAGGGTCGATATCCAGCCCGTAATGGCTGCGATAGAAGCCGCTGATGGCCTCACGCAGAGCCGGCAGGCCACGTGCGGCGGTGTAGCGGGTATGACCGGCGGCCAATGCGGCCTGGCCGGCGCGCACGACAGGTTCGGCGGTGGTGAAGTCCGGTTCGCCGATTTCCAGGTGGATCACATCGTGGCCGGCCTGCTCCAGCGCCTGTGCGCGGGCCAGCAGGGACATCACGTGGAATGGAGCGATTTCATGGCTGCGCCGGCTGTAGCCCGGCGTGTGGGGCAGGGTGCTCATGTGCCCATGGTACGCCGCGCGTCTGGGTCATGCGTTCTGGTAGTGCCGGCCGCCGGCCGGCATTCCGACCGTCTCCGGCTTCGTGAGGTTGCTGGCCAGCGGCCGGCACTCCCCATGACGATCCGCAGGGTTGCCCGCAGCCCTCCTGCAACCCAGACTCGGGCACAAGGACGCCATTGCATTGCAGTTCAAGGAACCCCACTACATGAAATCCACTCTCTGCCTGTTGCTCGCCAGCCTGATGACCACTACTGCCACCGCCGCCACTCCGCCTGTTCCGCCGGATGCCGCCAAGCATCCGCATGTGGTCAAGGCGCCGTTCGGCGCGACCCGCAACGATGACTATTACTGGCTGCGCGACGACAAGCGCGAGAACAAGGACATGCTGGCCTACCTGCAGGCCGAGAATGCCTACGCGGACCAGGTGCTGGCGCCGCTCAAGCCGCTCGAAGACACCCTGTACAAGGAGATCGTCGGCCGCATCAAGCAGGATGATTCCAGCGTGCCGGCGCGTGAGCGCGGCTATTGGTACTACAGCCGCTTCGAGACCGGCCAGGACTATCCGATCCACGCGCGCCGCAAGGGCAGCATGGAGGCCGCCGAGGAGATCCTGCTGGACGTCAACGCCATGGCCGCCGGCAAGGGCTACTTCAGCGTCGGCTCGATGGAAGTGAGCCAGGACAACCAGCTGCTGGCCTGGGCCGAGGATGATGTGGGCCGCCGCCAGTACACGATCCGCTTCAAGGATCTGGCCACCGGCAAGGTGCTGCCCGATGTGATCACCGGCAGCTCCGGCGACCTGGTCTGGGCCGACGACAACCGCACCGTGCTGTATGTCGAGAACGATCCGGAAACGCTGCTGACCGTGCGCGTGAAGAAGCACGTGCTGGGCACTCCAGCCAGCGCCGACACCGTCGTCTACGAAGAGAAGGACGACAGCTTCTACATGGGCATCGGCCGCACCCGCGATGATCGCTTCATCACCATCGGCGTGCACAGCACCGTGTCCTCGGAAGAGCGCTACGCACCGGCCAGCGACCCGACCACGTTCACCGTGCTGGCCCCTCGCCAGCGTGACGTCGAGTACGATGCCGACCACTACGACGGCCGCTGGGTGATCCGCACCAACGACGGCGCGAAGAACTTCAAGCTGGTCACCGCACCGACCGATGCGACCTCGCGTGCGCAGTGGAAGGACTGGATCGCGCACGACGATGCGGTGTTCATCGAAGGCTTCGAACTGTTCGATGGCTACACCGCCATCGCCGAACGCTCCGAGGGCCTGGAACGCATCCGCCTGCTGTTCAAGGATGGCCGCAGCGACTACGTGAAGGCTGATGAGCCAGCGTACTCGATGGGCCTGGGCGACAACACCGAGGCCGATACGCCCTGGCTGCGCTACGTATACACCTCGATGACCACCCCGACCACCGTGTTCGAGCTGAACACCGCCACCGGCGAACGCCGCCAGCTGAAGGTGCAGCCGGTGATCGGCTATGACGCGTCGAAGTACGAAACCGACCGCGTCTGGATCACCGCACGTGATGGCGTGAAGGTGCCGGTGTCGCTGGTCTACCGCAAGGGCTACCAGAAGGACGGCAAGGGCGCGCTGTTCCAGTACGCCTATGGCAGCTATGGCATGTCGATGGATCCGTACTTCAACCAGACCGCGGTGAGCCTGCTCGACCGCGGCGTGGTGTATGCCATCGCCCACATCCGCGGCGGCCAGGAAATGGGCCGCGACTGGTACGAGAACGGCAAGCTGCTGCACAAGCAGAACACCTTCAACGACTTCATCGACGTCACCCGTGGCCTGGTCGCACAGGGCTGGGCGGCGAAGGATCGCGTGGCCGCGTCCGGTGGCAGCGCCGGCGGCCTGCTGATGGGCGCGGTGGCCAACCAGGCCCCGCAGGATTACCGGGTGATGGTGGCGCAGGTCCCGTTCGTCGACGTGGTCACCACCATGCTCGACCCGACCATTCCGCTGACCACCAATGAGTACGACGAGTGGGGCAACCCGGAACAGAAGCAGTATTACGACTACATGCTGTCCTACTCGCCCTACGACAACGTGAAGCGGCAGGCGTACCCGGCGCTGTTCGTGGGTACCGGCCTGTGGGATTCGCAGGTGCAGTACTGGGAGCCGGCCAAGTGGGTGGCCAAGCTGCGTGACGACAACACCGGCCACTACCCGATCCTGTTCCGCACCAACATGGAAGCCGGCCACGGCGGCAAGTCGGGGCGCTTCCAGCGCTACCGCGAGCTGTCCGAGTCGTACGCGTTCGTGCTGCAGCAGCTGGGCATCGCCCAGCCGTGATCGCGACAGGGTGCCGGGCGCTGCCTGGCACCCTGAACCGGTATCCTTGCGGCCATGAGCGCGCCAGATCCTTCCGCCCCTCGCGATGCCGCCACGCCTCCGCGCGTGGTGCGTTTCCGCTGGGCGTGGTGGCTGCTGGCGTATGTCAGCCTCGGCACCGGCATCGTCGGCATCTTCGTGCCGGGCCTGCCGACCACCGTATTCATCCTGATTTCGGCCTGGGCCGCCTCGCGTGGCTCCGAGCGCCTGCACAACTGGCTGCTGCAGCATCCACGCTTCGGCCCGGCCATCGCCAACTGGCAGGCACACCGGGCGGTCAGCCGCTACGGCAAGTGGATGGCCACGATCACCATGGCGGTATGCGCCGCCATCATGCTGTGGTGCGTACCGATTGCCTGGGTGAAGTGGTTCTCGATCGGCAGCATGACCGTGGTGGCGATCTGGCTGTGGACGCGGCCGCTGCCGCCAAAGCAATGATTGCCCGCCGGGCATGGCCCGGCGCTACCTGCGGCGCCCGGTTACGGTAGCGCCGGGCCATGCCCGGCGGATGCGTGGCGTGCCGCCCTGCACCAACCGCTCAGCCGCCAATGGCTATACTCGGGGCATGAAGATCCCCCATCGAAACGCCATCCTGATTCCGCTGGCAGCGGCCTCGCTGCTGCTCCTCGCCGCCTGCGGCAACAAGGGCCCGCTGGTACTGCCGCAGAAGCCGGTGCCGGTGGAAGAAACCGTCGAACCCGCTGCCGAGCCCGCCACCGAGGCGACCCCGGCGGAGGCCCAGAGCGCCGTTGCCCCCGCCACGACCGTCGACCCGGCTGCAACGACCACTCAGCCGGCAACCGCGCCAGCGAAGAAGGCGGGCAGCGGGGATGAGTAAGGCCAGTTCCACGGCGCTGCGCTTCAGCAAGATGCACGGCGCGGGCAATGATTTTGTAGTGATCGACCTGCGTGACGGCACCGCGCCGCCTACGCCCGAACTGGCCGCGCGCCTTGCCGACCGCCACACCGGCGTCGGCTGCGACCAGATCCTGACCATCGAAGCGCCGCGTGTGGAAGGGTCGGTGGCCTCGTACCGCATCTGGAATGCCGACGGTTCCAATTCCGAG
This sequence comes from Stenotrophomonas sp. YJH_SMC_37, assembly GCF_059370035.1. Taxonomy (NCBI): domain Bacteria; kingdom Pseudomonadati; phylum Pseudomonadota; class Gammaproteobacteria; order Lysobacterales; family Lysobacteraceae; genus Stenotrophomonas; species Stenotrophomonas sp. YJH_SMC_37. The sequence continues at coordinate 28,190 of NZ_JCAFTG010000008.1, read as the reverse complement.
CAGTGCGGCAATGGCGCACGCTGCATCGCGGCCTGGCTGGTGCGCCAAGGGAGTGCGCAGGGCGATGCGTTCGTCATCGACAGCCCGCTGGCCAGCCATGAAGTGAAGGTGCTCGGTGACGGACAGTTCGCCGTAACCATGGGCGTGCCTGCCTTCGAGCCGGCCAATGTGCCGCTGATGGGCTTCGCCCATCCGCGCGAGGAATACCTGCTGCCGCTGCAGGGCGAAAGCGTGCGCTTCGCCGCAGTGTCGATGGGCAACCCGCATGCGGTGATCGAAGTCGGCCTGATCGATGCCGCTCCGGTTGAACGCGTGGGTTCGCTGCTGCAGCAGCACGCGTCGTTTCCGCGCTCGGTGAACGTGGGCTTCGCCCAGGTGATGGGCCCGGCGCACGCCCGCCTGCGCGTGTTCGAGCGCGGCGTCGGCGAAACCCTGGCCTGTGGCAGTGGCGCTTGCGCCGCTGCGGTGACCCTGATGCAGCGCGGCCGCCTGCAGCGCGATGCCCGCATCAGCCTGCCCGGTGGTGACCTGCGCATCCAGTGGCCGGGGGATGGCCAGCCTGTGGTGATGGCCGGCCCGACCGCATTCGTCTTCGAAGGGGAGTGGATGGCATGAGCGAAACCGTCGACAAGCTCGGGGCCCACGAAGTCGCTGCCTGGTTGCGGCGTCATCCCGGCTTCCTCAAGCAGTTCCCGGACTTGGCCCTGACCCTGGTGGTGCCGCGCGATGACGGCCCGACCGCATCGCTGGCCAGCTACCAGCTGGAAGTGCTGCGCGAGAAGAACCGCGAGCTGGCGCGACGGTTGGCCGACCTGGGCGCGACCGCCCAGGTCAACGAGCGGCTGGCGGTGCGCACGCATCAGCTGACCCTGGCACTGATGAAGCAGGACAATGCGGCCGACACTCTGCGTGCGATGGCCGCTTCGTTGCAGGAAGACTTCGCCGGCGACCTGGTGCGGCTGGTGGTGCATGCGCCGGTGGCCGGGCTGGAACAGGCCGACTGGCTGCAGGTGATCGCCGCCGATGATCCGCAACTGGGCCCGTTCCGCGACTGCCTGAAGGACGGCGAGCCGATCTGCGGCCGCCTGCAGCCGGAGAAGAACGCCGTGCTGTACGGCGCGCGCAGCGAGGAGGTGCAGACCACCGCGCTGCTGCCGCTGCCGGGGGTTGGCCTGATCGCGGTCGGCAGCCATGATCCGAACCGTTTCTACCCGGGCATGGGCACGTTGTTCCTGCGCATGATGGGCGACGCCCTGGCCACTGGCCTGAAGCGCTTCCCGAGCTGAGCAGGGCACGACGGCGATGAGCGCGGTACAGGCGTTCCTGCAGCATCTGCAGGTGGAGCGGCGGATGTCGGCGCACACACTCGACGCCTACCGCCGCGACCTGGACGCGCTGTCGGTCTGGGCCGAGCCGCGTGGCGTAGCCGTGGAGGCACTCGATGCCGATGCGTTGCGCCAGTTCGTGGCCGATGAGCATCGGCGCGGGCTGTCGGCCAAGAGCCTGCAGCGCCGCCTGTCGGCCTGCCGAAGCTTCTACGCCTGGCTGCTCAAGCACGGACGCATCGAGGCCAGCCCGGCAGCGACGTTGAAGGCCCCGCGCGCACCGCGCCGGTTGCCGCAGGTGCTCGATGCCGACGAAGCCGTACAGCTGGTCGAGCTTGAACCGGAAGGTGAACTCGGCCGACGTGATCGCGCGCTGCTGGAGCTGTTCTACTCCGCGGGCCTGCGCCTGAGCGAAGTCTGCGCACTGACCTGGCGCGACCTGGATTTCGCCAGCGGCCTGGTCAACGTGCTGGGCAAGGGCAACCGCCAGCGCCGGGTGCCGTTCGGCAGGCCCGCACGCGAAGCGCTGCAGGCGTGGCGTGCCGAAAGTGGTGGCGGCCCGGCCTCGCCGGTGTTTCCTGGCCGCAACGGGCCGATCAGCCAGCGCGCGGTGCAGATCCGCATCCGCCAGCTGGCGCAGCGCCAGGGCCTGTTCAAGCATGTGCATCCGCACATGCTGCGGCACAGTTTCGCCAGCCATATTCTCGAATCGTCCGGCGACCTGCGCGGTGTGCAGGAGCTGCTGGGCCATGCCGACATCGCCACCACGCAGATCTATACCCACCTCGATTTCCAGCATCTTGCCAAGGTCTACGACGCCGCGCATCCGCGCGCGAAGCGCCGACGCAGCAGCGAGGGCAGCGGAGAAAGCTGAACGTTGCCCCTGCGGTGGCCGGTCGCGGGTGGCTTGAAGGGCGCAGCGCAGTCCCCACCTCTGGTTCTGTCACCCCGGAGGCATCATGGACCCCAGTCAGAACCCCAACGTTTTCCACGCCACCACCATCGTCTGCGTCCGTCGCGGCGAGCACGTGGCCATTGCCGGCGACGGCCAGGTCACGCTGGGCCACACCGTGATGAAGGGCAATGCACGCAAGGTGCGCCGCCTTGGCCGCGACGGCCAGGTGCTGGCCGGTTTCGCCGGTGCCGCCGCCGATGCCTTCACCCTGTTCGAGCTGTTCGAGGCCAAGCTGGAAAAGCACGGCCAGCTGCAGCGCGCTGCGGTCGAGCTGGCCAAGGATTGGCGCACCGAGCGCCGCCTCGGAAAGCTTGAAGCCCTGTTGGCCGTGGCTGACAAGGAAACCTCGCTGATCATCAGCGGCACCGGCGATGTGATCGAACCCGAGGACGGCATCATCGCCATCGGCTCCGGTGGCTCGTATGCACTGTCGGCCGCGCGCGCGCTGATGGCACATACCGAACTGGATGCGCGCACGATTGCCAGTGAAGCGATCGGCATCGCCGGCGACATCTGCATCTACACCAACCGCAACGTGGTGGTCGAGGAGCTGTGACCGCTCTTCTGTAGTGCCGAGCCATGCTCGGCAGGGCTGCCCGTCAGCCGAGCATGGCTCGGCTCTACATGCATCTGAATCCGTGAGCACATCCATGTCGAAGATCGAAGTATCCTCCGCCACCATGACCCCGCGCGAGATCGTGCAGGAACTGGACCGGCATATCGTGGGCCAGCACGACGCCAAGCGTGCCGTTGCCATCGCCCTGCGCAACCGCTGGCGCCGCATGCAGCTGGCGCCGGAGCTTCGCAATGAAGTGATGCCCAAGAACATCCTGATGATCGGCCCGACCGGCGTCGGCAAGACCGAGATCGCGCGCCGCCTGGCTACGTTGGCCAACGCGCCGTTCGTGAAGGTCGAAGCCACCCGCTTCACCGAAGTCGGCTACGTCGGCAAGGACGTCGAGCAGATCATCCGCGACCTGGCCGACACCGCGGTCAAGCTCTATCGCGAACAGGCCAAGGTGCGCGTGCGTACCCAGGCCGAAGAACGCGCCGAAGACCGCATCCTCGATGCGCTGCTGCCGCGTCGTAGCGGCGGCATCGGTTTCGATCCTGAAGTCGCCCGCAACGAACCGTCGGCGCAGGACAACGAGACCCGCATCAAGTTCCGTAAGATGCTGCGCAACGGTGAGCTGGACGAGCGTGAGATCGAGCTCGACCTGGCGGCCAATGTCAGCATGGATATCATGACCCCGCCGGGCATGGAGGAAATGGGCCAGCAGCTGAAGTCGATGTTCGCCAACCTGGGTGGCGGCGCGAAGGCGCACAAGCGCACGCTGACCATCAAGGCCGCGCGTCCGCTGCTGATCGAGGAAGAGGCCGGCAAGCTGGTCAACGAGGACGATATCCGCACTGCGGCAATCGAGGCCTGCGAGCAGCACGGCATCGTCTTCATCGACGAGATCGACAAGGTTGCCAAGCGCGGCGACAACGTGGGCGGTGGCGATGTCTCCCGCGAAGGCGTGCAGCGCGACCTGCTGCCGCTGGTGGAAGGCTCCAACGTGTCCACCAAGTACGGCACGATCAAGACCGACCACATCCTGTTCATCGCGTCGGGCGCGTTCCACCTGGCCAAGCCCAGCGACCTGATTCCGGAGCTGCAGGGCCGTTTCCCGATCCGCGTTGAGCTGGGCGCGTTGAGCAAGGGCGACTTCGTGCGCATCCTGACCGAACCGAAGGCGGCGCTGACCAAGCAGTACGAAGCACTGCTGGCCACCGAAGGCGTCAAGGTCAGTTTCACTGCCGATGCCATCGAGCGCCTGGCCGAGATCGCGTTCCAGGTGAACGAGCGCCAGGAAAACATCGGCGCGCGCCGCCTGCATACGGTGCTGGAGCGCCTGCTGGATTCGCTCAGCTACGAGGCACCGGACCGCGATGGCGAAACCCTGGCCATCGACAGCGCCTACGTCGATGCACACCTGGGTGAGCTGGTGCAGGACCCGGACCTGAGCCGCTACATCCTGTAATGCGCGTCGAGGTCAGATCCTTCGCCGTGGCGAGGGCCCTGACTCCATCCGCTGCAACAGAAAAGGCCGCCGCAGGGCGGCCTTTTGCGTTGGCGCTCAGCGCGATTGCCGGGCGCGGTAGGCCTGCAGTACCTGGTCGATCACTGCACTGGTGCGGGCGGCGCTGATGCCGTTCGAGGGCGAGTGCCCGTGGCCGCGCAGTTCGTCCACGACGGAGGCGATCAACGGCTGCTGGACCGATGGCGGGTTCGGGATATCGAATGCCTGCACGCCCGCTTCGGTCTCCAGCACCACCGGAACGTCCTCGAAGGTGGCAAAGCGCAGCTGCCCCAGGTCGCCGGTGATCTCGACCTCGTCCTGTCGGCGGAACGCGCAGAAGCTCCATTGCGCGATGCCGTGCGCCCCCACCCCGGTGCGGAAGCACATCGAGACGCTGTCCTCGGCGGCGTAGGCGCCGGTCAACGAACTGGCCAGGCCGCGCACGTCGCTCAGGGGCCCCAGCAGATGGTCGAGCAGGTCCAGCGTGTGTGAGCCCAGATCGACGAACAGCCCGCCGCCGGCGATGGCGGGGTTGGTTCGCCAGAAGTCCGGCGATGCGGCAGCCGCCGAATGTGGCCGATGCAGGGTGGCGCGCACGCTGCGCGGCGTACCGATCGCGCCGCTGTCCAGCAACTGCTTCACCTGTGCGAAGCGGGGCAGGGCACGGCGGTAGTAGGCCACGAACACGGGCACGCCGCTGCGGGCGCTGGCCGCGATGATGCGCTGGCACTCGTCGTGGTTCATGGCCATCGGCTTTTCGATGTAGACCGGCTTGCCTGCAGCAATCGCCTGCAATGCGTAGTGCATGTGCGTGGAGGGCGGTGTTGCAACGTAGACCGCGTTCACCTCCGGATCGGCGATGAGTGCATCGGCGTCCGCGTACCAGCGCGGAATCGCGTGGCGGCGTGCATAGTCTTCGGCCAATGCGGCATTGCGGCGCATGACCGCCACTACCCGTGAGCCCGGCGTGTTGGCCAGGGCCGGCCCGCTCTTCTTCTCGGTGACGCTGCCACACCCGATGAAGCCCCACACCACGTTGTCCAGGATCATCGATCTGCCCTTGCAGGGGGTGCCGCAGTGATGGGAGCAGCCTCGTTCACGCCTCGGGCAGCGGCTCGGGGACGGTGCCGGGAACGAACACACCATCCTTCACGTAGGCGGCCAGGGTCATGTCCAGCGCGAGCATGCCATCGCGCTTGAGGTCCATCAGTTCCGGTTCGACCATCGCGCCGTGCAGCACGCCCAGCACGGTGGCGTGCAGCATGCGTGCGGCGATCTTCGGGTCGGCGCCCTCGCGCAGCTGGCCCAGGTCCTTGGCGCGGCGCAGGGCGCGCTCCATCCGGTCCAGCGCATCGCGGAAGCCGGCCTGCTGCATTTCGGTCAGGACCCTGGTGTCGGCCGACGCATCGCTGCGCAGCATGATCTCCATGGTCTTGCGCAGGCGTTCGTCCTCGGACAGCTCGATGAACGAGTGGATCATCACCGCGCGCAGGTCGTGCACCGGCGTGTCGCGCTGGTCGGTGGAGGTGCGCTCCAGTTCCTGCATGAAGGGCAGGTGCACCCGCTCGACGATCGCGGCCAGCACCTCGCTCTTGTTCTTGAAGTGCCAGTACACCGCGCCACGGGTATAGCCGGCGCGGGCGCCGATCATCTCCAGCGTGGTACGGGCCACGCCGTGTTCATGGAAGCAGGCTTCGGCGGCGTCAAGGATGCCTTCCCGGGTTGCCTGGGTGTCCTCTTTGGTCTTGCGGGCCATGGGTAGGTACGAGTGCGGGTGAAACGTGGCTGAATTGTACCGGTTTACAAACAAACAAGCATGTATGTATATTTCGCTCCCATCATTCCCGTCGTGTGCGTGGCAGGCCGGTCCGGCTCCCACTCCCCGCTGGTGCGCGTTGCCTGCTGGCGCTTTCGGCCTGTATCAGCGCGATCTGAGATTCCTTCCCCTAAGAGCCTTTCCGTCATGTTGCTGAGCCGAATCCGACCCTTTGCACTGTCGCTGGCCATCGCCGCAGCCGTGGCTGCCTGCGGCGGCCAACCCCAGGCCCCCGAGCAGGGCCCGGGTGACGTCACCGTGGTCACGCTGAAGTCCGAAACTGTGGGCCTGACCCGCGAACTGCCGGGCCGTACCAACGCCTTCCTGGTCGCCGAAGTGCGCCCGCAGGTCAACGGCATTGTTGCCAAGCGCCTGTTCACCGAAGGCGGCATGGTCAAGGCCGGCGAGCCGCTGTACCAGATCGAGGACGCCAGCTACCGCGCCCAGGCCAACAGCGCCCGCGCCCAGCTGGCCCGCGCCGAAGCCACGGCCAACGCCGCGCGCCTGAGCGCCAAGCGCATCACCGAGCTGGCCAAGGTCGACGCGGTCAGCCAGCAGGACCTGGAAAACGCCGTCGCCGCGCAGAAGCAGGCCGAGGCGGATGTCGGTGCCGCGAAGGCATCGCTGGATGCGGCGAACGTCACTCTGGGCTACGCCCGCATCACCGCGCCGATCAGCGGCCGCATCGGCAAGTCCAGCGTTACCCAGGGTGCGCTGGTCAGCGCCGGCCAGGCCAATGCACTGGCGACCGTGCAGCAGCTGGATCCGATCTATGTCGACCTGACCCAGTCCTCCGCCGAACTGCTGCAGCTGCGCCGCGAACTGGCTGCCGGCCGCCTGCAGGACAACCAGACCCTGCCGGTCAGCATCCTGATGGAAGACGGCAGCACCTTCGAGCACAAGGGCACGCTGGAGTTCTCCGAAGTCAGCGTCGATCCGACCACCGGCAGCTTCGGCTTGCGCGTGAAGGTGGACAACCCGGACGGCCTGCTGATGCCGGGCATGTACGTGCGTGCGGTGATCGGCGGCGGCGTGCGCAGCGATGCGGTGCTGGTGCCGATGCAGGGCATCGCGCGCGATCCGAAGGGCGACACCACCGCGATGGTGGTCGGCAAGGACAACAAGGTCGAAGTGCGCCCGGTCAAGGTCAGCCGCACGGTCGGCGACAAGTGGCTGGTCGAGGACGGCCTGAAGGCCGGTGACAAGGTCATCGTCGAAGGCCTGCAGAAGATCGGCCCCGGCATGCCGGTCAAGGCCACCGAGAAGGGCGCTGCTCCGGCCAAGCCGGCGGCAGCCGCCCAGCCTGCCGCCCCGGCCGGTGACGCGAAGTAAGCGGAGAACTCCATGGCACGCTTTTTCATCGATCGACCCATCTTTGCGTGGGTGATCGCCATCATCATCATGCTCGCCGGCGGCCTGGCCCTGTTCAAGCTGCCGGTCTCGATGTACCCCAACGTCGCACCGCCGGCGGTGGAAATCAGCGCCACCTACCCGGGTGCATCGGCCAAGGTGGTCGAGGACTCGGTGACGCAGATCATCGAGCAGAACATGAAGGGCCTTGATGGCCTGATCTACTTCTCCTCCAACAGCTCGTCCAACGGCCAGGCCACCATCACCCTGACCTTCGAGAGCGGCACCAACCCGGACATCGCCCAGGTGCAGGTGCAGAACAAGCTGCAGCTGGCCATGCCGCTGCTGCCGCAGGAAGTGCAGCGGCAGGGCATCAACGTGGCCAAGTCCAGCTCGGGCTTCCTGAACGTCATCGCGTTCGTGTCCGAGAACGGCAGCATGGACGCCAACGACATCGCCGACTACGTCGGTTCCAATGTCGTCGATCGCCTGAGCCGCGTGCCAGGCGTGGGCAACATCCAGGTATTCGGTGGCAAGTACGCCATGCGCATCTGGCTGGACCCGAACAAGCTGCATACCTATGGCCTGTCCGTCGCGGAAGTGACTGCGGCGATCAAGGCACAGAATGCCCAGGTGGCGATCGGCCAGCTCGGCGGTGCGCCGTCGGTGAAGGGCCAGCAGCTCAACGCCACCATCAACGCGCAGTCGCGCCTGCAGACCCCGGAACAGTTCCGCAACATCATCGTGCGCGGCGCGCAGGACGGTGCCGAGCTGCGCCTGGGTGATGTCGCCCGCGTCGAACTGGGGGCTGAGTCCTACGACTTCGTCACCCGCTACAACGGCCAGCCGGCCAGCGGCCTGGCGGTCACCCTGGCCACCGGCGCCAACGCGCTGGATACTGCGGCCGGCGTGGACGCTGCGCTGGAAGACATGAAGAGCTTCTTCCCGGCAGGGCTGAAGGCCGAGATCCCGTACGACACCACCCCGTTCGTGCGCGTGTCGATCAAGGGCGTGGTGCAGACCCTGCTCGAAGCGATCGTGCTGGTGTTCGTGGTGATGTACCTGTTCCTGCAGAACTTCCGCGCCACCCTGATCCCGACCATCGCCGTGCCGGTGGTGCTGCTGGGCACCTTCGGCGTGCTGGCGATGCTGGGCTTCTCGGTGAACATGCTGACCATGTTCGCGATGGTGCTGGCGATCGGTCTGCTGGTGGACGATGCCATCGTGGTGGTGGAGAACGTCGAGCGCATCATGTCCGAGGAAGGACTGTCGCCGCTTGAAGCGACCCGCAAGTCGATGGGCCAGATCACCGGTGCGCTGGTGGGTATCGGCCTGGTGCTGTCGGCGGTGTTCGTGCCGATGGCCTTCATGAGCGGATCCACCGGCGTGATCTACCGGCAGTTCTCGGCCACGATTGTCTCTGCAATGGCGTTGTCGGTGCTGGTGGCGATCGTGCTGACCCCGGCGCTGTGCGCGACCATGCTCAAGCCGCTGAAGAAGGGCGAGCATCATGTTGCCCACCGCGGCCTGGCCGGTCGCTTCTTCAACGGTTTCAATCGTGGCTTCGACCGCACCAGCGAAAGTTACCAGCGTGGTGTGCGCGGGATCATCCATCGTCCGTGGCGCTTCATGGGCATCGTGGCGGCGCTGTTCGTGCTGATGGGCGTGCTGTTCGTGCGCCTGCCCAGCTCGTTCCTGCCCAACGAAGACCAGGGCGTGCTGATGGCGCTGGTGCAGGCCCCGGTCGGCGCCACCCAGGAGCGCACGCTGGAATCGATCGCGGCATTGGAGAACCACTTCCTGCAGAACGAGAAGGATGCGGTGGATTCGGTGTTCTCCGTGCAGGGCTTCAGCTTCGCCGGCATGGGCCAGAACGCCGGCATGGCGTTCGTCAAGCTGAAGGACTGGAGCGAGCGTGACGCCGACAATGGCGTGATGCCGATCACCGGTCGTGCGATGGCTGCCCTGGGCCAGATCAAGGATGCCTTCATCTTTGCCTTCCCGCCGCCGGCCATTCCGGAACTGGGTACTGCCTCGGGCTATACCTTCTTCCTGAAGGACAACAGCGGCCAGGGCCACGAGGCACTGGTCGCCGCACGCAACCAGCTGCTCGGCCTGGCCGCCGCCAGCAAGAAGCTGGCCAACGTGCGCCCGAACGGCCAAGAGGACACGCCGCAGTTCCGCATCGACATCGACGCGGCCAAGGCGACCTCGCTGGGGCTGTCGATCGACCAGATCAACGGCACGCTGGCCGCTGCGTGGGGCAGCTCGTACATCGATGACTTCGTCGATCGTGGCCGCGTCAAGCGCGTGTTCGTGCAGGCCGACCAGCCGTTCCGCATGGTCCCGGAGGACTTCGACCTCTGGTCCGTGAAGAACGACAAGGGCGAGATGGTGCCGTTCAGTGCATTCGCCACCAAGCACTGGGATTACGGTTCGCCGCGCCTGGAGCGCTACAACGGCGTGTCGGCGATGGAGATCCAGGGCGAACCGGCCCCGGGTGTCGCCTCCGGCGATGCCATGGCCGAGATCGAGCAGCTGGCCAAGCAGCTGCCCGCGGGCTTCGGCATCGAGTGGACGGCGATGTCCTACCAGGAACGCCAGGCCGGCTCGCAGACGCCGTTGCTGTACACGCTGTCGCTGATGATCGTGTTCCTGTGCCTGGCCGCGATGTATGAAAGCTGGAGCGTGCCGACCGCGGTGCTGCTGGCGGCCCCGCTGGGTATCCTCGGCGCCGTGCTGGCCAACACCTTCAAGGGCCTGGAACGCGACATCTATTTCCAGGTGGCGATGCTGACCACGGTAGGCCTGACCAGCAAGAACGCGATCCTGATCGTCGAGTTCGCCAAGGAAAACCTGGAAAAGGGCGCCAGCCTGATCGAGTCGATCATGCACGCCGTGCGCGACCGCCTGCGCCCGATCGTGATGACCTCGCTCGCCTTCGGCATGGGCGTGGTACCGCTGGCGATCTCCACCGGCGCCGGTTCCGGCGCCAAGCAGGCGATCGGCACCGGCGTGCTCGGCGGCATGATCGTCGGCACCGTGCTCGGCGTGTTCTTCGTGCCGCTGTTCTTCGTGGTGGTGCAGCGCGTGTTCAAGCGCAAATCCACGATGTGACCTGTAACGGTAGTGCCGGCCGCTGGCCGGCATCTGCTGATCGCTTGATGTGAATCCAACGAGGTTGCCGGCCAGCGGCCGGCACTACCTCCTGCCATCCGGCAGTACCGATGGAAGTCATTCCCATGAAAAGTGCATCCCTGTTCCTTTCCATTGCCGCCGCGCTCGCGCTGGCAGGTTGCTCCACCCTGGTGCCGAAGAACACCGCTGTCGCCCCGGCGATCCCGGCGCAGTGGCCGGCCGAGGCCGCGCAGGGCGAGGTGGCCGATGCCGCCGCCGTCGGCTGGCGCGACTTCTTCACCGATGCGCGCCTGCAGCAGGTGATCGAGCAGTCGCTGCAGAACAATCGCGACCTGCGCGTGGCCGTGCTCAACGTTGAACGCGCGCGCGGCCAGTACCGTGTGCAGCGCGCTGATCGCGTGCCCGGCGTGGCCGTTACCGGCCAGATGCAGCGCCAGGGCACCGATGCCGGTGTCAGCGAGCAGTTCACCGCCGGTGTCGGCGTGGCCGAGTTCGAGCTGGACCTGTTCGGCCGCGTGCGCAACCTCAGTGAAGCGGCACTGCAACAGTACTTCGCGGTGGCCGCCAACCGCCGCAACGCGCAGCTGAGCCTGGTTGCCGGGACCGCAACTGCGTGGCTGACGTATGGTGCCGACGCGCAGCGCCTGAAGATCGCCGAGGCCACGCTGAAGACCTACGAAGATTCGTTGCGCCTGGCCGAGGCCCGCCACGAGCGTGGCGGCAGTTCGGCACTGGAACTGACCCAGACCCGCACGCTGGTCGAGACCGCGCGCACCGATGCTGCGCGCCTGCGTGGCCAGCTGGCCCAGGACCGCAACGCGCTGGCGCTGCTGGCCGGTGGCCAGCTCGATCCGGCACTGCTGCCGGACGGCATCGAACCGCAGCTGCTGGCACTGGCACCGCCGCCGGCCGGCCTGCCCAGCGACGTGCTGCTGCAGCGCCCGGACATCATGGCCGCCGAGCACCAGCTGCTGGCGGCCAACGCCAATATCGGTGCGGCACGCGCGGCGTTCTTCCCCAGCATCTCGCTGACCGGCAGCATCGGCAGTGGTTCGAGCGAACTGTCCAACCTGTTCGACAGCGGTACGCGCGTGTGGAGCTTCCTGCCGAAGATCACGCTGCCGATCTTCCAGGGCGGCAAGCTGCGCGCCAACCTGGCCATCGCCAACGCCGATCGTGATATCGCTCTGGCGCAGTACGAGAAGTCGATCCAGGTGGGCTTCCGCGAAACCGCCGATGCGCTGGCGTTGAATGTCAGCCTGGACGAGCAGGTGAGTTCACAGCAGCGCCTGGTGGAAGCGGCCGAACAGGCCAACCGCCTGTCGCAGGCGCGCTACGACGCGGGCCTGGACAGCTTCGTGACCCTGCTGGATGCGCGACGTACCGCCTACAACGCACAACAGACCCAGCTGCAGGCGCGGCTGGCGCAGCAGGCCAACCGCATCACGCTGTACAAGGTGCTGGGCGGTGGCTGGCACGAGCGCAGCTGAGCAGCAATTCGATACCGGTAGCGCCGGGCCACGCCCGGCGGCTTTTCGTTCCTGCATGCCTGACGTCTGGGCGGACCGCACTTCGTGCTCGCCGGGCATGGCCAGGCGCTACCGCATGGGCCAACGGCACCATGCAAACGGATATTCATCGAGATGCAGGGTCAACCCTGCTCGGATGGGGTTGCCCGGGATGTACAACGCATGGCGCCTCAAGGCTTCCTCGCTGCGTACCGCGTGATCGAAACAGCTCGGCTGCCACAAAGGCGTCTGTATGCCGAACTGCTGCCCCAGCAACCAGCTGCTGCGGGATTTCACCGTTCCCATCATGCGCGCCAGTGATCCGTCGCGCAGCTGCATCAGCCAGTGCAGATGGTCAGGCATGACGACCCAAGCAAAGGACCGACTGAGGCCCATGCGTTCAACATACCTCAATGCATCCACAAGACACGTTGCACAACGTGGATCTTCAAAGACCGGACGGCGGTGGCGTACGACCGTGGTGAGGACGTAGTAGCCCCGGATACGGGAGTGGCGGCCGCGTTCCAGGTGACGGCTGGACATGGCGCCAGTCTGCACTGATGGGATGTCCGCCGTTATCAGCCGAGGGCGGTGGCCCGTGTGGGATTCTTCCGGGTATCGCGCTCGCCGGGCATGGCCCGGCGCTACCGTCAGATCGCTTCATCGTCGCGCCGCGCTGCATGGCAGGCGCGCACCCGCGCGAGCGCATCGCCGGCTTCGCGCGCCATCTGCTCGTACTCGGCGCGGATCTCTTCCAGGCGTGCCTCGTCCAGTTCTTCCAGATCGAGCAGCTCGTTGTTGGCCTCGGCGGTTGCCCGGATCAGCTCGTCCAGCTTGATCTGCATCGCGGCGGTGTCCGCGTTCTGCGTGTGCTGGATCAGGAACACCATCAGGAAGGTGATGATGGTGGTGCCGGTGTTGATCACCAGCTGCCAGGTGTCGTTGAAGCCGAACACCGGGCCACTGATGCCCCAGATCACCACGATCGCCACTGCAGCCAGGAAGGTCCACGGCGAGCCCGTGGCGGCCGCGGCCTTCTTGGCGATCGTATTGAACAGGTTTCGTGCTTTCATCGTCGTCGTCCCACCCAGGTGACGAGGATGATCGGCAGTGGCGCGTGGAGGCGCCGTGCAGCGGCCGTCAGGCGCGCATGCGTTGCAGTCGTGGCGCCTGCAGGCTGCGCACTGGGCTGCTCTGATAGACGTGCTGCCAGCAGAGGTCGACGAACTCGCGGGCCTGTGCTTCGCTCAACCGCGGCATGATCTGCAGGGCGTACTGGGTCTGGAACATTTCGTCACGTTCGGCCTCGCTGGCGCGCGGCTGGGTGATCAGCGAATCACAGGCGAACTTGATCCACGGCACGTAGGAGCCGAACGAGTTGTGCGGCAGTGCGCCCTCGGCATGCTGGCGGCGCCAGTGGTCAAGCTCGGCGTCTACGTTGATGACCGGAGGAATGGTGGGGACTTCAGCGTGCATGACAATCCAGTTCGGTTGAGTGGAAAGGGAGTGGGGGTTCATCGGAGTGTGGCGTATCTGCCGGTGCATGCCGCGTCAGCGGGATGTGGAGCCGGTGTGGCGATTGCTGATCAGTTGCGCGTGCTCGACCGCCCCCATCTGCTCGGCCATGGTGGCCATCGCGTTGCACAGTCGCTCGTGATCGCGTGGCTGGCCGCGCACCAGTTCCAGCTGCAGGCCCTGGTAGGCACTCCAGAACGACGCACTGCGCCGGTGCAGCGCGAAGTGCTGCTGCAGGCGTTCGCGGATGGATTCGAGGATCGGGTCGGGCGTAGGTCGTACGGCGTGCGCGCACATGGCTGGCTCCGCCGGGGAAACGAGCCCCGGTAACCCCACCCTAGGCGTGTCAGCCGGGTGGGGTGTTACCGCAGTGTGTGCACGCAGTCCAGCTGACTGTGCGCGCGGTCACGGCAATGGCCGCAAACGCTGTCCGCACTAAGAGGTGGCGGCACTGAAGCGTTCATTAAACGGGTTCAACGGATGACGGTGTGTGGCTCATTCACCGATGTCTTCGTTCCAGATGTCCGGATGGCGGCTGATGAAATCGCCGAGCAGGTCGACGCATTCCTGGTTGTCGAGGTCGATCACGTTGACGCCGTTTTCCCGCAACCAGTCGATGCCGCCCTGGAAGGTGCGCGATTCGCCCACCACCACGGTGCCGATGTTGAACTGGCGCACCAGGCCAGAGCAGTACCAGCACGGTGCCAGGGTGGTGACCATGATCGTGTCCTGGTAACGGCGCTGGCGGCCGGCCTTGCGGAACGCATCGGTCTCGCCGTGCACCGACGGGTCGCCTTCCTGCACGCGGCGGTTGTGGCCGCAGCCAAGCAGGCGGCCGTCGTTGTGGTACAGGGCCGCGCCGATCGGCACGCCGCCCTCGGCCAGGCCTTGGCGGGCTTCGGCGATGGCGGTCTGCAGCAGGGCCTGGTAGTCGGGCGTGGTGATCATGCGGGGCTCCGGTAAGTCGTGGCCCGCCATGATACGGGCAGGGGGTGCCGCTGGCCCCCGGCGGTGCGATAATCGGGGCCATGAGCGAATCCCCCTACAAAGCCGGTACCACCCATTTCGGGTTCCGCGACGTCGCCGCCAAGGACAAGCAGAAGCTGGTCGGCCAGGTGTTCACCTCGGTCGCGCGCAACTACGACCTGATGAACGACCTGATGAGCCTGGGCGTGCACCGGGCGTGGAAGCGCTACTACGTGGCCACCGCGCAGGTGAAGCCGGGCGACCGCGTGCTCGACCTGGCCGGCGGCACCGGCGACATCGCCGCCCTGCTGAAGGAGCGCGTCGGCGCCGAGGGCTCGGTGGTGCTGGGCGACATCAACGCCGGCATGCTGTCGGTCGGCCGTGACCGCCTGACCAACCGCGGCCTGGTGCTGGGCCTGGACTACGTGCAGTGCAACGCCGAGGCCCTGCCGTTCCCGGACAACAGCTTCGACCTGGTCACCATCGCCTTCGGCCTGCGCAACGTGACCGACAAGGACGCTGGCCTGCGCGAGATGTACCGCGTGCTGAAGGTGGGCGGCCAGGCCCGCGTGCTGGAGTTCTCCGAAGTCACCGCGGACTGGTTCAAGCCGATCTACGACTTCCACTCGTTCAAGATCCTGCCGAAGCTGGGCAAGCTGTTCGCCAACGATTCGGACAGCTACCAGTACCTGGCCGAGAGCATCCGCAAGCACCCGCCGCAGGACGAACTGAAGGCGATGATGGCGCAGGCCGGCTTCGAGCGCTGCCACTACAAGAACCTGACCGGCGGCATCGTCTCGATCCACTCCGGCTACAAGCTGTAGGCCCGGTGTTCCGGTAGTGCCGGCCGCTGGCCGGCATCCCCGTGCCCGGTCATCGTCCGTGCGGATGCCGGCCAGCGGCCGGCACTACCGGTGCTGTGGGCCGCCATTACCCCGCACCGCGCAACGCCTGCGCGGCCGGAGGGAGTTACCATTGGGGTTTGATCCCCGTAACGGTCCCGATTCATGCGTAATCCGCTGATGCTCCTTCCGCTGGCCGTGGCCCTGGCCGCCGGCTGCTCCCAGGAGGCGGCCGCGCCCGCCGCCGCCCCGACTGCCGCAAAGGCCCCTGCCGCCCCCGTGAACGCCGAGAACCGCAGCCACGACGAAAGCTCGTACGCCGAGCCGGACAAGGTCGTCATCAAGGACATCGCGCTGGATCTGAAGCTGGACTTCGACCAGAAGCAGATCGGCGGTACCGCCACCTACACCCTGGAATGGAAACAGAAGGACGCCAGGCAACTGGTGCTCGACACCCGCGAGCTGACCGTGTCCAAGGTCGAGGCCGTTGCCGCCGACGGCGCGCGCAGCCCGCTGAAGTTCGAGCTGGCCGCCGCTGACAAGGTGTTCGGCAGCAAGCTGACCATCGAGGCCCCGGAACAGCCGGCCAAGGTGGAAGTGAGCTACCACACCGCACCGACGGCCTCGGGCCTGCAGTGGCTGGCGCCGTCGATGACCGAGGGCAAGAAGCTGCCCTTCATGTTCAGCCAGTCGCAGGCCATCCACGCCCGTTCGTGGGTGCCGCTGCAGGACACCCCGAGCGTGCGTTTCACCTACAGCGCGCACGTGGTCTCGCGCCCGGACGTGATGGTGCTGATGAGCGCCGACAACGATCCGAAGGCCGCGCGTGACGGTGACTACACCTTCAAGATGCCGCAGCCGATTCCGTCCTACCTGCTGGCCATCGCGGCCGGCGACCTGGTGTTCGAGCCGATCTCCGGCCGCTCCGGCGTCTGGGCCGAGCCGACCATGGTCAACAAGGCCGCCAAGGAATTCGAGGACACCGAGAAGATGATCGGTGCCGCCGAGAAGCTGTACGGCGAATACCGCTGGGGCCGCTACGACATGCTGGTGCTGCCGCCGTCGTTCCCGTTCGGCGGCATGGAGAACCCGCGCCTGACCTTCGCCACCCCGACCGTGATCGTCGGCGACAAGTCGCTGGTCTCGCTGGTCGCCCATGAACTGGCGCACAGCTGGTCGGGCAACCTGGTGACCAACGCCAGCTGGAAGGACATCTGGCTCAATGAAGGCTTCACTACCTACGTCCAGGGCCGCATCACCGAAGCCCTGTACGGCAAGGAGATGGCCGAGATGGAGAAGCAGATCGACCAGACCGACCTGCTGGCCGAAGTGAAGGACATGAGCCCGGCCGACCAGGCGCTTGCGCTGCCGCCGCTGAACGAGCGCGACCCCGACGAAGCGCTCAGCCAGGTCGCCTACGTCAAGGGTGCATGGTTCCTGGAGTTCCTGGAGCAGCGCTTCGGCCGCGAGACCTTCGATCCGTTCCTGCGCGGCTGGTTCGATGACCATGCTTTCCAGAGCGCGAACACCGACCAGTTCGTCGGCTACATGAAGAAGAACCTGCTGCCGAAGAATCCGTCGGCAGTGACCGAGGCCGAACTGAAGGCATGGCTGGACGAGCCGGGTATCCCGGCGTTCGCGGCCAAGGCGCAGTCGCGCAACTTCAGCAGCGTCGATACCGCACGCATCGCCTTTGCCAGCGCCGGCACCGTGCCCAGCAGCCAGGTCATCGCCGACTGGAGCACCCAGGAATGGGTGCGCTTCATCGACGGCCTGGGCGCGACCCAGCCGCTGGACAAGCTGGCCACGCTGGACAAGGCCTTCCACTTCACCGGCACCCCCAATGGCGAAATCGCCATGCGCTGGTACCCGCTGGCGATCCGCAGCGGCTACGAGCAGGCCAATGAAGGCGCGGCGGCATTCATCGAGCGCGTCGGCCGTCGCAAGCTGATCCTGCCGATCTACGCCGAACTGGTGAAGACCCCGAAGGGGCTGGAGCTGGCCAAGCAGGCCTTCGAAAAGGCCAAGCCGGGCTACCACCCGATCACCACCGCCTCGGTCCAGGACATGCTGGCCAAGGCTGAAGCCAAGTAAGCGGTAGTGCCGGCCGCTGGCCGGCAACCGGTCACTGCTTCACCACCAACGGCGGGGAAACCCGCCGTTGGTGTATCCGCTTTTCGCTGCCGATAGAATCGGGATGCACTCGCCAAGGACCTCCGCCATGAAACGACTGATCCTGCTCACCGCCTGCACGCTGGCGCTGGCCGCCTGCAGCAACCCCGAGGAAGAACGCAAGGCGAAGGAAGCCGCCGCAGCCGCCGTGCAGGCGCAGAAGGAGGCCAAGGCCGAAGACGTGGCCAAGCAGTACGACATGGCCGTGGCCGCGCAGGACTGGGAGCGCGCGCGCCTGCATGGTGCCTCGCTGCTGGACCAGTACAAGGACACCGCGGCCGCCGAGCGCATCGCCGCAGGCTTCGACGAGGTCAAGGCCAAGGGCGATGCCGCGCGCGACCTGCGCCGCATGCAGGCACTGTGGCAGTACAACCAGATCCCGGTGGGCAACAAGGGCAACCAGGTTTCGGCGCAGATCTACAGCAAGGAACGGGTGGACGTGGATGGCAGCGGCGCCAAGCCGGTGCAGCTGGTGTTCCGCGATCATCCGGAGTGGAAGCGGCATGCGTATCTGGTGCTGCAGGCCGGCGATTTCCGTTGCCCGCAGTGCACGGTGAAAGTAACCGTGGACGACGGCAAGCCGATTTCCATGGCGGCGTGGCGTCCGAAGACCGATGAAGCCATTGCCCTGTTCATCACCGACCAGAAGGCGCTGTGGAAGCTGGCGCGCAAGGGCAAATCGATCAGCATCGAGTTCCCGGTCAAGGCCGGTGGCACCCGCACCGCTGTATTCGAAACCGGTGGCGTCGACGCCAGCCGCATGCCGCAGTGGTGGCAGTGATCGTTGCGGCGGGCAGCGCCGTGCACGCGTTGTCCGCGATCCGGCACTGGGTGTTCGACATGGATGGCACGCTGACCGTGGCCGTGCATGATTTCGCCGCGATCCGCCACGCGCTGGAGATCGCGGCCGAGGAAGACATCCTTGACCATATTGCGGCCTTGCCGGACGCACCGGCGCAGGCCAAGCGCGCGTGGCTGCTGGATCATGAGCGCGCGCTGGCCGAGGACGCACTGCCGGCACCGGGTGCGCTGAAGCTGCTGCGCGCGTTGTCGGCGGCAGGCTGCCGGCTCGGCATCCTGACCCGCAATGATCATGCGCTGGCGAAGCTGACCTTGGACGCGATCGGGGTCGGGGCGTTGTTCGACGATGCCGACATCATCGGCCGCGATGAAGCGGTGCCCAAACCCTCACCGGATGGCCTGCAGCAGCATCTGCGGCGTTGGGGGATCGGGGCTGCGGAGGCAGTGATGGTCGGTGACCACGCCTACGACCTGGAGTGCGGCCGTGCCGCAGGCACGCACACCGTGCTGGTCAATCTGCCGGAAAATCCGTGGCCGGGCCGTGCCGACTGGCATTTCGCCGATTGCCGCGCCTTGTTGGCTGCCTGGCAGGGCGCCTGATGATGTAGAGCCGAGCCCACGCTCGGCTGCTCTCCGGTCAGATCGCGCTGGCGCGCGCAAGCCGAGCATGGCTCGGCTCTACAGGAATCAAACAGTGTGTCGACCAAGGTCGACACCTACCAACAGCATTCCCAGCAGCGCATCGGGTGGAAAGCCCCCGTGTTGTTCAAGGGGGCGCGCCGAAGGCGCGGGGATAAGGTGGAATGCGCGAGCAATTTGGTTACGCGCTAAGCGCGTAGCCAAATTGCTGCTTGAACTGCTCGTTGAACTCATCGAAGGTGAAGCGCTGGTTCTGCGTGCCCGGGTGTTCGACCTTCAGCGCGCCCATCAGGTTGCCCATGCGGCCGATGGTCAGCCAGTCGTAGCCCTTCTGGATGCCGTAGATCAGGCCGGCGCGGAAGGCGTCGCCACAGCCGGTGGGGTCGACCACGCGGCGCTCGTGCGCCGGCGGGATGTCGTAGCTCTTTTCCGGGGTGTGGATGACCGCACCCTTCGGGCCACGGGTGGTGATGTAGGCCTTGACCCGGCTGACGATCTCCTTTTCGTCCCAGCCGGTGCGCTCCTGCAGCAGGTTCGACTCGTAGTCGTTGACCACCACGTAGTCGGCCTGATCGATGAACGCGCGCAGTTCCGGGCCGTTGAACAGCGGCATGGCCTGGCCCGGGTCGAAGATGAACGGGATGCCGTCCTCGTGGAATTCCTGCGCGTTCTGGATCATGCCTTCGCGGCCGTCCGGGCCGACCAGGCCCAGGGTCACGCCCGGCACGCCACGCACGTGGTTCTCGTAGGAACGCATCATCGCGCCCGGGTGGAAGGCGGTGATCTGGTTGTTGTCGTGATCGGTGGTGATGAACGCCTGCGGGGTGAACAGCTCATCGATCACGCGCACGCGCGACAGGTCGATGCCCAGGCCTTCGAAGTACTCGCGGTACGGGCCGAAGTCCGATCCCACCGTGCCCATCGGGATCGGCTGGCCACCCAGCAGGTGCAGGTTGTAGGCGATGTTGCCGGCGCAGCCGCCGAACTCGCGGCGCATGCGTGGGACCAGGAACGACACGTTCAGGATGTGCACCTTGTCCGGCAGGATGTGATTCTTGAACTGGTCCGGGAACACCATGATGGTGTCGAAGGCAAGAGAACCACAGATCAGAGCGGACATCGATGTAAGCCTATGCGGTGAATTTTGGGGTGGGCCGGCCCGGTTCAGCGGGCAAGCAAACGGCGCCCTTGGGCGCCCGACGGCGCAAAGGTTACCCGCTGGTGCCGCTCAGGGCCAGAACCGGGTGAGGCCTGATCAGGCCGAAAGCCTGTGAAGACGCGGGTTCAGCTAGTTTTTTCCTTGCTCGGCGGCAGGCGGGTTGCTAGGCTTGTCGGCCTCGATTTCTGCCCATTTTTTCGCCATCCCGCGGCGGGCACGACACCCCTCAGGACTCCTTCCTCAGATGTTCAAGAAACTCCGTGGCATGTTCTCCAACGACCTGTCCATCGACCTGGGCACGGCCAACACCCTCATCTACGTGCGCGGGCAGGGGATCGTACTGAACG
This sequence comes from Stenotrophomonas sp. YJH_SMC_37, assembly GCF_059370035.1. Taxonomy (NCBI): domain Bacteria; kingdom Pseudomonadati; phylum Pseudomonadota; class Gammaproteobacteria; order Lysobacterales; family Lysobacteraceae; genus Stenotrophomonas; species Stenotrophomonas sp. YJH_SMC_37. The sequence goes on along the minus strand of NZ_JCAFTG010000008.1, from coordinate 7,594 downwards.
AGCCATCGGTCGTGGCCGTGCGCCAGGACCGTGCCATCGGTGGCACCCGCTCGGTGGCAGCCGTAGGCGCCGAAGCCAAGCAGATGCTGGGCCGTACCCCGGGCCACATCACCACCATCCGCCCGATGAAGGACGGCGTCATCGCCGACTTCACCTACACCGAGGCGATGCTCAAGCACTTCATCAAGAAGGTGCACAAGTCGCGCGTGCTGCGCCCGAGCCCGCGCGTGCTGGTCTGCGTGCCGGCCGGTTCGACCCAGGTCGAGCGCCGCGCGATCAAGGAATCGGCCGAGGAAGCCGGTGCCCGTGACGTGTTCCTGATCGAAGAGCCGATGGCCGCCGCGATCGGCGCCGGCATGCCGGTCACCGAAGCCCGTGGCTCGATGGTCATCGACATCGGCGGCGGCACCACCGAAGTGGCGGTGATCTCGCTCAACGGCATCGTCTATTCGGCCTCGGTCCGCATCGGCGGCGACCGCTTCGACGAGTCCATCACCAACTACGTGCGCCGCAACCACGGCATGCTGATCGGTGAAGCCACCGCCGAGCGCATCAAGGTCGAGCTGGGCTGCGCCTACCCGCAGGCGGAAGTGATCGAGATGGAAATCTCCGGCCGCAACCTCGCCGAGGGCGTGCCGAAGATGATCAAGATCAGCTCCAACGAGGTGCTCGAGGCCCTGCACGAACCGCTGTCGGGCATCGTCAGCGCGGTGAAGCTGGCGCTGGAGCAGACCCCGCCGGAACTGTGCGCCGACGTCGCCGAGCGCGGCATCGTGCTGACCGGTGGCGGCGCCCTGCTGCGCGACCTGGACCGCCTGATCTCCGAGGAAACCGGCCTGCACGTGCAGGTGGCCGACGATCCGCTGACCTGCGTGGCCCGCGGCGGCGGTCGTGCGCTGGAGCTGGTGGACATGCACGGCAACGAGTTCTTTGCGCCGGAATAAGCCGTCCCGGCCGTTCCTGCCCGCCGCGCCCTTCCGGGGTGCGGCCCGCCGTGATGGCGGGCCGGCACCGGCGGGGCGCCCGCGTGTTTCCCTTCCGCCTTCTGCCAGTTGAATCGTTGCCGTGCCGCCCTACGCCGGTCCTCCCGTCGCCTCCCGATCCGGTGATGCCGCCAGCCCCCTGCGGTTGCTGGCCTATCTCGCGTTGGCCATCACGCTGATCGTGCTCGATGACCAGGCCGGCTGGCTGGCGCGCCTGCGCGAGCAGGCCAACAGCCTGGTGCAGCCGGTCTGGGCACTGGCCGGCCTGCCCGGCAAGCTCGGCAACCAGGTCAAGGATTCCGCCGCCAGCCACAGCCAGCTGGTCACCGAAAACCGCGAACTGCGCAACCAGCTGCTGCTGGCCAACGCGCGCCTGACCCGCCTGCAGACCGCCGCACTGGACAATGCCCAGCTGCGCGAACTGCTGAACGTGGCCGAGCGCAGTGGCCTGGACGTGCAGCTGGCGCCGATCCTGGACATCGACCTGGACCCGGTCAAACAGCGCCTGGTACTCGATGCCGGCAGCCGCGAGGGCGTGCATGTCGGCCAGGCGGTGATCGACGCCGGCGGCCTGATGGGCCAGGTGATCAGCGTCACCGGCGGCACCTCTACCGTGCTGCTGCTGACCGACCCTGACCATGCCGTGCCGGTCACCGTGGCCCGCAACGGCGTTCGCCTGATCGTCTATGGCCGCGGCGACACGCTGGAACTGCGCGATATTCCGCTCAGCGCCGGGGTGGAAGTGGGCGATGAGATCGTCACCTCCGGTCTTGGCGGTCGTTTCCCGGCCGGCTTCCCGGTCGGCACCATCACCGGCCTGCGACCGGACGACACCCATGCGTTCCTGGTCGGCGAACTGAAGCCGGCGGCGCAGCTCGACCGCGGCCGCGACGTGCTGCTGCTGCGCCCGGGCGCGGCGATCCGCATTCCGCCGGAGCTGCGCCTGCAGCTGGAAGAAACCGCCCCGGGTGGCCCGGCCACCGGCGCCACCGTGCCCGTGGGAACCGCGCCAGCGGCATCGACGCCAGCTCCGGTCAGCGCCCCGGTAGTGCCGGCCGCTGGCCGGCAACAGCCCTCGTCGCAAACGAGGTCTGTTGCCCCCGCATCCTCCCCTGATCCTGCTGCTCCGGTAGTGCCGGCCGCTGGCCGGCAACCGACCACGCCGGAGGCGCAGCGATGAGCCGCCTGCGCGACAACCCATGGGTGCTGCCGGCCAGCCTGGTGGTGGCGCTGCTGCTGGGCCTGCTGCCGTTGCCGGCGCTGCTGCAGCCGCTGCGCCCGTACTGGCTGGCGCTGGTGCTGGCGTACTGGGTCATCGAAGCGCCCGAGCGCGTCGGCCTGGGCATCGCCTTCGCCAGCGGCGTCATCGCCGACCTGCTGTACGGCGGTGTCCTCGGCGAGCAGGCACTGCGGCTGGTGATGCTGGCTTTCATCCTGCAGCGCTTCCGCGCGCGCATCCGCTTCTTCCCGATGTCGCAGCAGATGCTGGCCATCGGCGGCCTGCTGTTCAACGACCGCATCGTCAGCGCACTGGTGCACATCCTGGTGGGCGAACCGACCCTGCCGTGGTCGTACTGGTGGGCCCCGCTGCTGGGCATGGGCCTGTGGCCGCTGGTGTTCGTGCTGCTGGACGCGGTGCGCTTCGGCAAGCGCGGGCGCTGAGCCATGATTCCGCGCCGCCAGGTCAAGAATCCACACGCCGAAGCCGAGCAGTTCCGCCGTCGCGCGGCGCTCGGTTTCCTGGGCGTGCTGGTCTGCCTGCTGGGGCTGGGCGGCTGGTACTTCAAGCTGCAGGTGCTGGACCACGACGTCTATGCCACGCGCTCGGAAGCCAACCGCATCAAGCCGCGGCCGGTGGTGCCCGGGCGCGGCATGATCTACGACCGCAATGGCCGCCTGCTGGCCGAGAACGTGCCGGCGTTCCGCCTGGACGTGACCCCGGACAAGGTCAAGGACATGGACGCCACCCTGGAAGGGCTGGCGAAGATCATCAGCATCAGCCCGGAAGAGCTGGAAGCGTTCAACAAGTCGCGCAAGGCGCGCCGCAAGTTCCTGCCGGTCACGCTGAAGCTGCGCATGAGCGACGAGGAGATGGCGCGCTTTGCCGTCGACCGCTGGCGTTTCCCGGGGGTCGAGCTGGAACCCTACCTGACCCGGCGCTACCCGTATGGCGATCTGTTCGCGCACATCATCGGCTACGTCGGTCGCGTCGATGACAAGGATCTGGAAATCCTCGGCGAAGGTAATGCCGCGCTGACCCACATCGGCAAATCCGGCCTGGAGCGCTATTACGAGCAGCAGCTGCGTGGCCGGGTCGGCTATGAACAGGTCGAGACCAACGTGCAGGGCCGCGCGATCCGCACCATCGGCCGGGTGGCCGCGCAGTCCGGTGCGGACCTGCGGCTGTCGATCGACGCCGACCTGCAGCGCGCGATGGTGGCTGCCTTCGGCGACCAGGAAGGCTCGGCGGTGGCGATGGACCCGCGTACCGGCGAAGTGCTGGCGATGGTCAGCCTGCCGTCCTACGACCCCAACCTGTTCGTCAACGGCATTTCCCATGCCGACTTCAAGGCATTGAACGAAAACCCGTCGCGGCCGCAGTTCAACCGCCTGGTGCTCGGTGGCGTCGCCCCCGGTTCCACGCTGAAACCCCTGATCGGCCTGGCCGGCCTGGATTCGGGCGTGCGCCGCCCGGAAGACAAGGTGCTGTCCACCGGCATGTTCTACCTGCCCGGCACTTCACGTGGCTGGGGTGATGCGCATCGCGGCGGCCACGGCTGGACCGACCTGCGCAAGTCGATCGCCGAATCGGTCAATACCTATTACTACAAGCTGGCGCTGGACCTGGGCATCGAGCGCTTCGACCATTACATGGAGTACTACGGCTTCGGCCAGCCGACCGGCATCGACCTCACCGGCGAAATCGGCGGCATCCTGCCGTCGCCGGCCTACAAGCGGAAGACCCGCAAGGAAGCCTGGTTCCCGGGCGACACGGTCAACATCAGCATCGGCCAGGGCGACTGGAAGGTCACCCCGCTGCAGCTGGCGCGCGGCGTCAGCGCGCTGGCCGACGGCCAGCTGCGCACCCCGCACCTGGTGATCCAGCAGCGCGAAGGATTCGACAGCGACTGGACGGCAATGCCGGCCGGCGAAAGCAAGCCGATCAGCCCCAACCCCAACAACGTGCAGGCCGTGCGCGAGGGCATGATGGCGACCATGCGGCCCGGCGGCAGCGGCTGGCGCGTGGCGGTGGGTGCGCCGTACGTGATGGCCGGCAAGACCGGTACCGCACAGGTCATCAGCCGCAAGGGCACTGCTGCAGTGAACCCGAAGAGCCTGCCGATGCACCTGCGCCACCGCGCGCTGTTCGTTGGCTTCGCGCCGGTCGAAAACCCGGTGATCGCGATTGCGGTGGCGGTGGAAGGCGGTGGCTACGGTGGTTCAGCCGCGGCGCCGATCGCCCGCAAGGTGTTCGATGCCTACCTGCTGGGCAAGATGCCCGAAGGCATGCAGCCGCTGGACAGCGAGCGCGGCACCACTGCCATCGGCGCCACCGCGTTCGACAACGAAGACGCGAGCGCGCGCCAGGCCGGCGATCTTGCCGCTGCACAGGTGGGAGAACATCCGGTGCTGATCGGCGTGCCTGCACCGGCGCCTGCACCCGCGCCGCAGCCGGATGCGCAGGCCGCCGCGTTGCCGGCCACGCCACGGCCGACCCCTGCGGAGCCCGCACGATGAGAGTGTTCCTGCGGTGGGCCGGCGACATGCTGCGCCGCTTCTTCAGTACGCTGGACTGGGTGCTGTGCCTGGCCCTCGGCGCGCTGATGGTGATCGGCCTGGCGACCCTGAAGAGTGCCGGAGGCGACAGCCTGGTGATGGCCCAGGGCGCGCGCTTCGCGGTGGGCATGGCGGCGCTGTGGGGCATCTCGCGCGTGCCTATCCTGCGCATCCGCTCGGCCACGCCGATGATCTATGCGATCTCGATGATTCCGTTGCTGGCGGTGTTCGTGCTCGGCACCGGCAAGTACGGCCGGCAGTGGCTGGACCTGAAGTTCTTCTACCTGCAGCCGGCCGAGCTGCTGAAGGTGAGCCTGCCGATGATGGTGGCCTGGTACCTGCACAGGATGCCGCTGCCACCGCGCTTCAATACCGTGCTCGTGGCCTTGGTCATCATCGGCGTACCGACCGGCCTGGTGATGCTGCAGCCGGACTTCGGCACCGGTGTGCTGATCGCCGCCAGTGGCGTGTTCGTGCTGCTGCTGGCAGGCCTGCCGTGGTGGTGGGTCGGGCTGGGCGTAGGCGGCGTGGCCGCGGTCGCGCCGGTGGCCTGGTTCTGGCTGCTGCGGCCGTACCAGAAGGACCGCATCATGATGTTCCTGGACCCGGAAATGGACGCGCTTGGCGCCGGCTGGAACATCATCCAGTCGAAGATCGCGATCGGTTCCGGGGGCTTCGATGGCAAGGGCTGGGGCGAGGGCTCGCAGTCGCACCTGAACTTCATTCCCGAGCAGACCACCGACTTCGCGTTCTCGGTGCTGAGCGAGGAATTCGGCTGGATCGGCGTGGCCACCGTGCTGGCGCTGTACCTGCTGGTGATCGGGCGTTGCCTGTGGATTGCCAGCCAATCGCGCGATTCCTATTCGCGCCTGCTTGCCGGGGCCACCGGACTGGCATTCTTCGTCTACGTACTGGTCAACGGCGGGATGATTTCCGGCCTGCTGCCGGTGGTGGGCGTGCCGATGCCGCTGATCAGTTACGGCGGTACCTCGGCGGTGTCACTGCTGGCCGGCTTCGGCCTGGTGATGGCGGTGCGCAGCCACAACCCGGTGCACGGCGGCTACGGCTAGCCGCCGCGCTTCCTGCTCCTGATTCTTGTAGAGCCGAGCCATGCTCGGCTGCTTCTGCTGTATGAAAGGCAGTCGGGCATGGCTCGACTCTACAAATGCGGCACCGCGCTGACAGCTTCACGCAAGCACGCATTGCTACCGTGGCCGTGTGGAATGGAAACGACTGCTTGGCGGCTGCCGTGAGGCGGTGCGCACGATCGATCTGCCGTTGCTGGTTGCGTTGTTGATCCTGATGGGCGTCGGCCTGGCGGTGCTGCACAGCGTGTCCGGCCCCGTGGCCGGGCAGGCGGCGCGCTTTGCCGGTGGCCTGGTGGCGATGTGGCTGCTGTCGCGTGTTTCGCTGCTGCGCCTGCGGGCGTGGACACCAGCGTTGTATGCGTTGTCGATGCTGCCGCTGATGGCGGTCTACGTGGTCGGCACCGGCAAATACGGGCAGCGCTGGCTCAACCTCGGCGTGTTCTACCTGCAACCGTCCGAACTGCTCAAGCTCAGCCTGCCGCTGATGATGGCCTGGTACCTGCATCGCCAACCGCTGCCGCCGTCGCCACGCACGGTACTGACGGCTGCGGTGCTGATCGGCATGCCTGCAGTACTGATCCTGATGCAGCCCAACCTCGGTACCGCAACGCTGGTCACCGCCAGCGGCGTGTTCGCCTTGTTGCTGGCGGGCCTGCACTGGGGATGGGTGGCGACCGGGGCAACAGGGCTTGCGGTGGCCGCACCCCTGGCATGGTTCGGTCTGTTGCGTCAGTACCAGAAGGATCGCGTGCTGACCTTCCTCGATCCGGCGGCAGACCCGCTCGGCACCGGTTGGAACATCCTGCAGTCACGCATCGCGATCGGCTCCGGTGGCTGGGACGGGCGCGGCTGGGGGCAGGGCACCCAGGCCACGCTGGACTTCCTGCCTGAGTACACCACGGACTTCGCGTTCTCGGTGCTGGCCGAAGAGTTCGGCTGGATCGGCGTGGCCACCGTGTTTGCGCTGTACCTGTTCGTGGTCGGCCGCTGCCTGTGGATCGCGGTGCACGCCCGCGACACGCACGCAAGGTTGCTGGCCGGCAGCCTGGGCTTGGCGTTCTTCGTGTACGTACTGGTGAACGGCGGGATGATTTCCGGCCTGCTGCCGGTGGTGGGCATTCCGATGCCGTTGATCAGTTATGGCGGTACCTCGGCGGTGTCGCTGCTGGCGGGTATCGGACTGGTGATGGCGGTGCGCGGGCACCGACCCGTGCACGGGGGATAGGGTTTCCAGCCAACGGCGCAGCCCCTCGTGGATGACCGCGCAAAGCAGTTCATGGGTGGGGCCGGGTAGATGGGCCGCGCAGGGGATGCTGCAAGTACATCCATGTAAGCTCGGTCGTCGCATCCATGCGGCTCACGCCCCTGCGCAGCCCATCTACCCGGCCACGGACAGGTTCCGTGCGCGTCTCCCCCGGAGAAGAAAAAGAAGATCAAAAGCAAAGGCGGCCTGGCGGGTCGCTTCATTGCCTTGTGTAGAGCCGATCCATGCTCGGGTCACGAGCAAGCGCAGCGTCGCGATCTTTTGATCTTCTTTTTCTTCTCCGTGGGTGGCAGACCTCCGAAATCTGTCAGAGGCCGGTCGGGTTGGGTACGCGGGGGTGTCTGATCTGGCCCCCTGAAAACGGACGCCATGAAGCCGTTTCAGGCGGCAGCCCGGAGCTGCCGGGCGTAGTTGTTAGGCGAGTGGTAGCCCAGCGCCGAGTGTAGCCGGGCTGGATTGTAGAAGCCGTGGATGTAAGCAGC